>CAZFLB010000128.1:0-4233 GCA_964518945.1 uncultured Acidobacteriota bacterium
AAAGGGAATGATGAGCCCAATGCCCCTCATCTAACTACCGGACGATTCGGTAGCGCAAACAAAGATAAAGAACTCTTTAATGTCATTCGAGACGGCATTGATAGCACCACAATGATTGGAATTTCCTGGGCTCAGGATCAAGAAATTTGGCAAGTTGTTACATATCTGAACTCGCTAAGTGTTAACCCCGCCGACATTCAACTTGCTGGCAATGCGAGTATAGGTGAAAAACTGTTCCGCGGAAAAGGTGATTGTAATAGCTGCCACATGGTTAAGGGACAAGGAGGCAGGTTAGGACCGGATTTATCAATCGTTGCAAACCGAAGAAATCCTGCCGAACTCAAGTCTGACCTTCTAAAACCAAGCGAGGTCGTGGAGCCACGATGGTGGACCATTAAGGTGACACTCCCCGACGGGACGATAGTCAAAGGGCTCCGGATGAATGAAGACACTTTCACGGTTCGGATCATGGACGAGCAAGAGAACCTTTGGCACTTTGACAAATCTAAATTAAGAACTAGCGAGCGTATTGAAACATCGATCATGCCCAATTTCGAGGAGACATTCACCGAAAACGAAGTCGACGACCTTATCGCCTACCTCTTCTCTTTAAGAATAGAAGGTCTAAAATGAAACGGATAACTTTGCTGATTATGCTTCTAACAGCCACTGCAACTGTAGCCGAAAATGAATACATTCAAGAAAGCAAAACGGAGCCTGTATTCTCCCCTGTTACCTGGGAACGACTGTTACATGCTGCTGATGAGCCGGAAAATTGGCTAATGTATTCAGGGACACTCGATAGCCAGCGATTTAGCAAACTAAACAAAGTCAATCGTAAAAATGTTTCAAGGTTGCAACTGAAATGGGCATACCAGATTCCTGAACTAGAAAGAGCTGAAACGGTCCCTATCGTCGTCGATGGAATAATGTTCATCACCGAAACACCAAGCAGTGTCACGGCAGTTGATGCTACAACTGGAAGGCCTTTCTGGCGTTACGAACATGATATGCCCGAAGACCTTCGACTTTGTTGTGGTCGCAACAACAGGGGCGTCGCTATCCTCGGGGAAACAGTGTTCATGAGTACCAATGATGCTTATCTTGTCGCCATTGATGCGCGAAATGGAAGTTTAAAGTGGAGTGTCAAAACAGCAGAATACAAGGAAGGTTACAGTATATCCGCAGCTCCACTTATCGTTAAGGACCTAGTCGTCACAGGTATCGCTGGCGGTGAATACGGAATCCGTGGGTTTGTGGATGCTTACGATGCCGAAAGTGGTGATCTAAAGTGGCGGTTTTATACCATTCCAGGACCCGAACATCCTGATAACTCGAGCTGGGCTGGAGAATCATGGCGCACCGGGGGGTCTGCTACATGGCTTACAGGGTCCTATGACCCTGAACTGGACTTAATCTATTGGGGTACAGGGAATCCAGGTCCCGATTGGAACGGCGAAGTTAGACTCGGAGACAACCTTTACTCAGACTCAGCACTAGCACTCGATGCAGGAACCGGTGAACTAAATTGGTATTTTCAATTCACCCCATGGGATGTTCACGATTGGGATGCCATTCAAATACCGATCCTAGCGAACCTTGAGTTGAACGGTTCATTACGTAAAGTCATGATGTGGGCAAATCGTAACGCTTTTTACTACACCTTAGACAGAGAGACTGGGGAATTTCTCGTCGGGACCCCATACGCGAAACAGACATGGGCTTCAGGTCTGGACGAAAATGGTCGTCCAATTCGAATTCCAGGAAAACTGCCAACGCCAGATGGCAACATCGTGTCTCCACCAGTCTTTGGTGGTACAAATTGGTTTTCACCAGCATACAACCCAGAAATTGAATTGTTTTTCGTAAACGCACATGACGGAGAGGACGAGTTCTTTATTCGAGAAGAGGAATACAAAGCTGGGGAATACTTCACCGGTGGTGGAGCCCAAAGACCAAAACCAACAGACTCATACCGTAGTGCTGTTAGAGCACTGGACCCACGAACTGGAGAACAGAAATGGGAATTTGAAATTCAACCGCGCTCAGCAGGAGGTCTACTCGCGACTGCAGGAAATCTAGTTTTCGGTGGAAGTAACGCCGGATACTTCTTTGCGCTGGATGCAAAAAGCGGCCAAGAACTATGGCACATCCCTTTAGGAGCTGAGGTCCGAGCCGCACCTATCACCTATGCTATTGGCAATGAGCAACTTGTCACAGTCGCAGCCGGCAACGTCGTTTTCACTTTTAGCTTGCCCTAGAACATTCCTAAAAAGACGCACTAATTAACCAAAATCAGTTCTGAAAGTGACAACTTTTCACTTTCAGTCGTTATCTGTCAATGTTCAACTTTTTCTCATTACATTGATCGGGTTTACCAAGTATCCAGGAAATAAATCCGCTGAGCCATTTATGTCTAGTGTGGATTCAGCAACTTCATAAAATACATCTCTGTAATCGGTAGTCACTGGTAAGTCTCTACCATCGTGCAAGTTTTTTTTATCGAGTCCAATCCAGTCACCATAAACCCGAGAACCCTGAACACGCCCACCAAGTACAAACATCGCTCCGCCATGTCCGTGGTCAGTACCCCCAGCACCATTAATCGCTACTGTGCGACCGAATTCCGTCACCACCAGTACTGTCATGGGTATGCTAGAACCCACATCTTCTACAAAAGCGGCAAGACCTCCTGAAAGATTATTCAACAAATTGGCCATTTGCCCAGTACTTGTTCCCTGACCAAAATGCGTGTCCCAACCATCGCTATTTACAAGTGCAACCCTTATACCTAAGTCACCTTTGATCAATTGAGCAAGCTGCCGTAATGGATTGCCACCTCGGCCACCTGGGTAACGGACTCCTTCTCGCGTAGGTATAGAGAGAGGGGCTTTTTCACGAAACAATCTCATCGCTTCAAAGCCATCTTGACTGGCATCCAAAAGTTCCTTATTCCTATCGTTACCATATTGCTCCTCAATCGCAGAAACCAATGGATCTGTACCGGCACGGAAATCGAGTTTCGAGAAATCCTCCAGAGCGATCGCATCATCAGCACCTGCTAACGATCTCGGCATCTGAGCTGCCAATGCCACAGCTGTAAAAGCTCCCCCGGACTTCATGTTCATCGAACCAATAGCGCGTGCAAGCCATCCACTTCGAGTCGATTTCCTACCTGGGGTACCGGACTCCATGTAATCTTGAGCATCAAAGTGAGAGCGGGTAGGATCGGGAGATCCAACATTCATAAGAACAGCCAAACGGCCCGCTTCATAATGCGAGTAAAGCGGTTTCAGAGCAGGGTGGAAGGCAAAGCCATCACCCAAATCTAATGTCGAGTCCTCCCCTCTGCCCGGCTCCCTAAGAGCAAGATTACCTCGAAGCTCGCGATAACTTCTCTCCCGATATGGAACGACCATGTGCAATGCATCCGCTGCACCACGTTGAAAAACAACCACAAGAACACCCTCGGGAACAGACGAACTCAGTGCGCTATTCGGTGTCGTACCCCACAACATAAGAGTGGAAGCAGACAACCTGAGAAAGTCTCGGCGACCAGTAACTTTACCTAACATGATAACCTCCCCTACTGTCGTTGAAAATCAGGATTTGTAAGACTCAAGATCAGCTTGTCCATCTCCGTTTCGTCCCTCGACATACGTATTCCCCGAATATTTCCAGATACAAAAGCCTCTGCAAATTGAGCCCTCGCCAAAAGACTCCCACCAGTGAGCCACATATCTGATGCCTCCTCATAACCAGTCGGAGGCTGGCAGAGATAAAGCGGCATGCCCAACTCTTGAAGGGTTCGGGAAAGGCCAGGCCCCACCACATCTGCATCCGTTAGCCGAATCGCACTAACAACAAACTCGAGCGGAGTCTTGACTTTTTCCGCCAACATACCTTCTTCAACAAAGCGAACTGACAGAAACATTGTACGTAAAACAGCTTTAATATCTCCTTCAGTGCGAATAAACACCTCGCTCATTTCAGACACAAGTGCCTCTGACGGAGTATCCGAAACGAATTTCTTTGCAAGTTTAGTGGAAATAAATCTTGCTGTAGAAGGATGTCGGCCAAGCAACCGAATCACTGCCAGCCCATCACCGAGTCCCTTTTCACCGATATTTGTTCCCAACACGGTCTTATCGTCCGTATCGTGAGCAGGCATATTGAAATAGAACGTTCCTGGAACTGACAATTCTGCAACACCTGATGAACGGCCTCTTCTTC
>CAZFLB010000129.1:0-3645 GCA_964518945.1 uncultured Acidobacteriota bacterium
GCCATAATAGCCCCTACAACTGGGCTTGCCATACGACTCGCACTTTTTCTTCTAAACAATGTCGATCTATTTTCCAATGTACGATAAATTAAGTTGTAGGTTAGACCAAACGTACTTACAGCAGTCAAGCCAAATACCAAAGCAATACCCAAGTTAAAACCTACAGATGATGTCGCCCCACTGAAGCTTGTAACTAAAGCTACAATCACGTACCCGAAATAATAATAACTTATTGCATAACCTGACAACCAAGGATCTTCCGGCGGCATAGATCCATTTCGCAATATAGAATTTATAAATGCAAATTCCATTGGTTTTTCAGTGCCCAATATGTCCGGATTAAGACACCTAATATATGCCCAAAACCCGAATGTAATTACAAAAATCATCTCAGTAATAAGTACGTAACGTCCATTTTCCCGAATCCAACCGAAAGCATTACTTACATTCCCAAAGTACCATCCCAGGATGCCGCAAAATCCTAGTGCAACCAAAATACCACTTGGAGTTAATTTGAGAAAACCTAAGGAACTCATAATCCAAAATACATAACCCACCAACAGGAGGCCTGCTACCCTACAAATCGCATAACCTTTATCATTGAGATCTCCTAACATATGAAATGTAAGTGGCCATATTAACAGCCCACACAAAGTTGCAATTGCCCACCAGCACAAACATGTTAAGACTTCAATCATCAATTTGCTCTCATTCCTGAAGCAGTAGAATGTTCATATATAATGACACCATCATTTTTGTATGCTACCTGCAGTAAGTCCATGTCAGCCATCCGCCGCAACTTATCTAATCCTTCAAATGGATAATAGGCCCATTCATATTCACCCACCACTACATACTTGACAAAATACCGATCAAGAAAAGTCAGAGCCTCACCAATATCATCAGTCCTATAAAAGGCATTTACCGCTTCTTCTCGATCAGTCACTAAATTTGGAGGTGTAGATGCACGCTGTTGACGCTGATGCCAGTTCCAGCCAACCACTCCCGGCAACCCAGTATAAACTGTGTAACGAGATCCCAACCTGTATTCCGGCGTGTGGGCTTCAACAATTACGGGAGAACCCGTAACGTTGTCCTGCATCCAACTTATTGCATCATAATCAGCTTTCAAGACAATTGATTGCCCTTTGTCTTGGTAGCTTGCATACTGCATAAAATCCATGCCATCCAAACCTGCTGGACTTGCAATTGCCATCCGATCGCGAGTTTTGGCTGATATCGCTAGAACAGTATAAGATATTGAAATCAAAACCAAACTTAGAAACGGTACATACCAAACTATTCTGCTAACGTATTTCCATTTGTTCGTTTGACCTATCATCCAAGCAAATGCAACGCCGCCAACAACACTAAACAAAGTCCAAACCTGCAAATAAAACTTGAAAACAGTGTTCATGCGACCAATATCACCATCGAGGCGCACACACTCAACAAACAACGTGAGCAACAGAGCTACACTTGTTAGTCCCAAACACATTCTTTTTGCCGTACTCTGTTCACGCATCATCATCAACGAAATAGACCATACAACCAAGGCCAAAATAACTGGTGCTACTACCACTCCTGAGACATACAATGCTACACTCGCAATTATTACTAGAAGAAGAATGCTCACGATAGAAGTATCAGCAAACTTATTTCTATTGATAAAGAAATTGCCATGTTCTCTCAATATCCAAATACGAGTTTCTCCGATCAAGTACCCAACCACCAAAAACAAGAACAAACCATGCACTTGCAAATAGGCTAAAATCGGAGTGGTTGATCCACGCCAAATTTGTAATTTGGTGTACGACGACCCATACCATGTTGCATAAGGCAAGAAAAATAAAGAGGCAAGAATAACAAGTAAGCATAACTTCGCTAGGGAATTCACAAGTCTCTTACGATTATTGGGTCGGCCACGACCATCAATATACACCCAAATAATTGCACAACACCCAATTAACATGTATGTAGGATAATCCCAGGTATTCGTAGCGGCCAAGGCCCCTATTACAATACCTCCCAAAGCCCAATGGACCACAGATGCAGCTTTGGATCTAACTTTTCCCTTTCCAAATACAACTGTAATGGACCACACTAATGCTGCCAAAGTTACTGGCAGTGCTAGCATATGTGCATGTAAATCACCATACAAAAAGGTAAACAATGGAAATTCAGTTATTGGACCAGATTCAGTGACTGGATGCGGTATTATACGAGTCGCATTCCAGTACCACTCTCCAGTACCAATAGGCACAGTTTTGTTATTTACAAATACTTCATACATCCCACTAATGAACGCTGGAGCTTGATAGCCATCTACTAAAAATTCACTACTGTTATTATCAATTACTCTACTCATTCCCTTATACACAGTTTCAGGCTGACCTAAGTTGCCCATAATCACCATCAAAATAGCGCTTGCGTATCCTGCAAGCGTAGGCGACAATCGAATGCCAGACTTATCTCTATAGCCAATCTTCACAGCAAGGTTATAGGACACACAGAAGGCTCCCACACCAGTCATAGCAAACAATGTCGGAACCAACAAATTGTAGGTAATAGCAGGCAATATACCAAGCAGCTTGGTAGGTATTGCAGCTATAACATAGCCAAAGTAATAATAATTTATGTACCCACCACTAAACCATGGGTCATAAGGTGGAAAATATGTGCTTTTTATGACAGCATTGAAGTAAGAAAAGTCCATGGGTTTCTCGCCACCATAGACTGGATGCCACAAGTCGGGGTTTGCACGTCTTATAAACAAATCAAGAACAAATAAGCCTAACCAGAGCAATTCAATTTTCAATATATAGCCCCAATTCTCCAAAAGCCAACTCGTGATTTTCTTATGATGAGTGATAACAATATACACAGATAATGAGACGAATAATCCAATAACAGCAGTTATAGTTCCACGATTAAATTCAAGCCAGCGCAAGCTCGCAAACAGCCATGTCAACCAAGCGACAATTAGTAACGAAACAATTCTTGATATTGCATACCCTCTATCTGACAAACTCCCAAACGCCAAAAATATCACAGGAAACATGCCCCAACCAAACAATAACAATAGTGCCCACCAAGCAACCACTCCAAACACATGATTAGTGTTCAGCAGGCTATGTCTATCAAACATCTTCGACCAAGTGCCACCCGTTTGCTGCGCAGCTAAGATGTCGGACTCCAACATTAAAGCATTAGGAGCTTCCGTCACTTGTTTTGGTGTCATCCAAACAACTGAGCTGAGATCAACCCGCTCAAGCTCGGTCCGAACGCTTGAAACTGAAAACGTCGGTGTTTTCTTGAATATATATACTTTTGGATGATCATATACAGTAAATGGTTCTTCCGCCTGCTGATCAGGCATTATCCACTTGCCAAGATTAGGATAACTAGCAAACTCAGCGATAATTTCATATCCAAGTTCTCCAGAAAACAAAGCATCGTAATAAGCTATCGTTAGAGGATATCGCTGTGGCAATCGAATTATCGAATCATATTGTCTGTTAGAAGAAATTATTATGTAATCGCCCACATCATGTGTATTGATAATATGCTCGCGCTTACTTTCATTATCATTCCAGTACAACTCCAAATTGTGGCCAACATATATTCCACCATAACCATCATATC
>CAZFLB010000130.1:0-11459 GCA_964518945.1 uncultured Acidobacteriota bacterium
AATGTTGCCGGGTGGCTTAGTCATGAGGAGGCTACAAAGTTCCTTTTAGATGGTCCAGGGCACCTAAGCTATGATCGGCCGGTTCGAAAAACCATCGATTTTTTAGAAAGTAGCAGTCTTAGTAGCGTTGGATGTGCTGCACTCGAAGCATCGGTCACCCTATTGCTAGAGCTGTCTCCGAAAGCAATTTTTGAACACGTGAATCGTTATCTAGATGTTGTTGAAACTGAACTAGTAGATTTAGGATTTCAGAGTCTTCGATCTTCAGAACTTCGCCATCGTTCTGCAATTCTAAGCCTTCTGCCGCCACCACAAGTGGATGTGATAAAGCTCAAAAAGCAACTTGGAACGCTCAAGGTAGCGTGTACGACGCCGGATGGCTATCTCCGCCTGTCACCTCACTGGCCGAACTCGCTTAATGAAGTGGATTATGTCTTAAAAAGTGTGCAGCAGTCTTTGTCAGTCAAGTCGATCTTATGATGATAGCGTTACGGCATCTATTGATGATTATAACTGTTGATTCATTTGGTTGTGACTCAAGTTTGTCTTGGCGCTCTGTAAAAGAGATGGTGAGGCGTGATTTTCCGAATGTCAATCAAATGAGTGTGAGTGCATTGAAACACTCCTTAGATACTGTTGAAGGAAGCAAACTGCTGATTCTAGATGTACGCGAGACAAAGGAGTTTCGAGTTAGTCATATCAAAGGTGCTGTGCATATAGACCCTGATACTGATGTTTCCAGTCTACCGAAATTTCTTGCGCAACTAGATCGCAAAACATCTATCGTTGCATATTGTTCGGTAGGGTACCGGTCTTCAGCTTTTCTAAACAAGCTTGAAAGTCATGGATTTACTGATTTGAGAAATCTTGAAGGTTCTATTTTTGCATGGGCAAATACAGGGTTTCCTGTGGAGCGAAACGGTTTAGAGGTTTCGGAGGTCCATCCTTTTGATGCGCGTTGGGGAGTTTTATTGCATGAAGACTTGCATTCATATAAGCCAGGGCCGAAATGATTAGTTTGAGAAGCTCTCGTTTAGGAAACTTTGTTTTGGTTGTCTGTTTTTGTATCACATTTTTGGGTTCAGTCTTTTCGCAAGAGTCTCGACGTTTAGAACAAGGTGAGCGTATCCAGTTTACGGTAGCGGTAGAGACGGTGACTCTTGATGTTGTTGTCGTTGATAAGAGGGGGCGTTTCGTTCCAGGTTTGTTGCAGAAGGACTTTGAAATTCTCGACGATGGAGTTTTTCAAGAGATTGGTTTTTTTACAGCAGAGTTTACTCCAGTGACAACGACTCTTTTGTTAGATTCTTCATCAAGTATTCGTTCTAATTTAGGTGCGATACAAACTGCAGCCTATCTTTTCACTCGAAACTTAAGTGAAGGAGACCGAGTTCGTATTGGCCTATTCGCGAATGATGTAAGGTTTGGCCCGAGATTTAGCAATAATGTCGGTGAACACTATGCACAGCTGCGCACAATGCGACCTGCGGGAAAAACAGTTCTTTATGATGCTGTGATACAGGCACTTGACCAGCTCTCAGAAATTGACGGCCGCAAGTCTCTTCTAATCTTTACTGATGGAGATGACGCTGGACCAGTTTATGAGGGCAGTCAATCCACAAGAGAGGATACACTTGAAGCTGCTAAATACAGCGAAGTGACGATTTATACTGTTGGGTTTACTGGTTGGGGGCCTGACGGGAGTGATAGTCTAAATAGAACTTTTCTTACAGCGTTAGCTGAAACTACAGGTGGACGAGCCTTCTTTCCTGATGACATTGACCGCGTTCAGGAGGCGTTTGCTGACGTACAGGAAGACCTTCATCGCCATTATCGTTTGGCCTACATCCCGAACAAGAATCAGAACTCTCAAGAGCTTTGGCGCCCGCTCGAAGTAAGGATCAAGGAGCGTGATGACCTTATGGTTCGCACACGTCAGGGCTATTATGTTTCAATGAAAGATAGCATGTAATTTCTCTATTAAGGCGTAAATTGGATTCACTGTTTGCTATGTGGAAATCTTGTGTGGCATTTTAAGGCGTTAGTTTTGTTGTATGAATTGACCTTCGGTTCTGATTATGTTTTTTGTTAGTCAATTGCTGTTTTCCGAAATTCGTAGTTCTTTAGGACAGATATGTAGGTTGAAGGACAGTTTCTGTTCTTTGAGAGTATCGATCTGGTTGTTTTTAAAATCAGTTCAAAGCGACTAAGCATGCGGTTTTCAAATACGCCCAAGCGCCACTTGTATCCAATAGTTGGGTTCTTTCTGGCTGTCGGAGCACCAGGCGGATTGATGTTGATGCGTTTACTCACTAGCGCGGAGTTGTTTAGCTGGAGTTGGGTGATTAACGAAATTACGGGCAGTGCCCTAACTTATGGTTACATCGCGGTTTCTACAGCTATTATGTTTGTTGGACTTGGCACCATAATCGGTTCACATGAGGACCTCTTACAGCGAGTCTCGCTTACTGATCCTCTTACAGGGCTACCCAATAGACGCCATTTCGATCAGAGATTGCGAGAAGACTTGGCGCGAGTTGACCGATTCAACCATACTCTGACGTTGATGCTGCTTGACTTAGATGGTCTAAAGGACATTAATGATCTTGCAGGTCATAAGGCGGGAGATAATGCGCTTCGGGCTGTCGCACGAACTTTGTCTCGAAACTGTCGTACTACTGACCTCGTGGCAAGAATTGGAGGCGACGAATTTACTGTACTTGCTTCTAATATGACGGAACAAGAGGCACAGAGTCTTGCAAATAGAATCCGCGAAGCTTTGACGGCAGATAGGGGTTGGGTCTTGACTTCGCTACCCCCGCTCTCCCTTTCTGTTGGCGTGGCGGATACACGGTGTGTTGAGAAGCGAACCCCAGACTTTTTATATTCCGCAGCAGATGAAGCACTCTACAAGGCTAAACAATCAGGAAGAAATATCGTTGTACATGCAGCTGTCTCTGAAGCCCAGGCGGGAAGTGATATGCCTAAGCTAGGACACAAGATGTAATAAGCGCTTGAAGGCTTGTATGTAAACATATAGAGCAACCAGCCCTATCTGACTTGAAGCCAATAGGCGCTCGTTAAGACGATAGGTCGAAGTTCTTTGATTCGCTTGCTAGTTTTTCGAGTAGTGGTGAAGGCTTTGTACAAGTACCGTGTACTTCTTGGAGTTGTTGCATAAGAGCGACTATGTTGTTTAATCCGATGGTATTGGCGTAATACATTGGTCCTCCTCGATAACTAGGAAAGCCGTAGCCATGGATCCAAATGACATCGATATCGCTGGCGCGCTGGACAATGCCTTCACCAACAATCTTGGATCCTTCGTTAATTAATCCATAGATGCATCGTTCTATGATTTCATCATCGTTGATTTTCCGACGAGCAAAACCGCGTTCCTTGGAAACAGTTTCAATTAGACTATGTACTATAGGATCACTCACCGGGGTTCTGTTTCCAACTTCATACTGATACCAACCGGCACCCGTTTTTTGCCCAAAGCGACCCATTTTGCAAAGTTTATCTAAGATTGGTGAGTATCTATTGCGCTCTAAACTTCTACTTGTTTTCCGCTTACGAACCGCCCATCCAATATCAAGTCCAGTTAGGTCAGACATCGCAAAAGGACCCATTGGGAAACCGAAATTGAAGAGCGCTTTGTCTACTTGGTGAGGAAGAGCACCGTCCTCAAGCAGAAATTCTGCTTGGCGTCTGTATTCATAAAGCATGCGGTTCCCAACAAAACCATCGCATACTTTGACGAGAACACCTGTCTTGCCGAGTTGCTTGGAAAATGCCATGACTGTTGCTATTGTTTCTAGAGATGTTTCCGCCCCACGAACAATTTCCATCAGCGGCATTATGTGGGCGGGGTTAAAAAAATGGGTACCGACTACACGATCTGGTCTGCTAGTCGCTTCCGCGATTTCGTCTATATTGAGGTTCGATGTGTTTGTCGCAAGAATTGTTTCATCTTTGCAAATCTTGTCAAGAAGTCGAAAAACATTCTTTTTGACTTCCATAGATTCGAATACTGCTTCAATGATAAGGTCACTCTCTGAGAGTTTTGAAGCAATGCAAGTACCTCGAATGGAGTTCAGCTGTTGATTGGCTTGTTCGCTTGAAAGTCGACTCTTGCTAACACTGGAAGAGTAGGATGCTTGAATTTGCTCAAGTCCACGAGTTAGCGCAGTTTTGTTATTTTCTAGTATGTTGACCTGAATTCCTGCTCTTGCGAGGCTGATTGCAATCCCGGTTCCCATGGTGCCACCACCGACAATGCCGGCCTGACGAATAATTTTTGGCGTAATATTCGAGTCGATTCTCGTAGCTTTTCTGGAAGCCGAAAACGCATAACGTTGTGCTTCTGACGGGGATGAGTTGACCAGCTCTTATCTCCTTTCGAGATTAGTCGTAGTAATAACGTCTATAATAATATTGGCAAAAATGGTTATTGAAGAAATTAAGTTTCAGTAACAAGTCTTCTTTTTTAAAGCAGGTGTTGTGTGAATGAAATATGCTTGAACGTCTACCGCTAACTTTTGGCACTATCGCCGGAATAATTACTGCGACGGCTGTGGCCTTAGTTTATCAATCTGGTAATGACTTACACATAGATTTTGAGCGTGGATACGAAGCTCCTTTTGTAGAGAACTTTTATCCAAGAGAGCGGACTGGAAAAACCTATTTCCGTTGGACTCGTGGTGAATCGTTCATTAATTTCAATAATTTACCAAGACAGGGAACTCTTACTGTTGCTGCTCGAATTAGAGTCTTACGACCAGTTGGAGTGGAGTTGCCAACCCTTGCATTTACTGCAAACGGAATTACGGTGTATCGAGCACAAGGTTTGCCCGGGCTTGCAACTTACGATTTCACAGTTCCGAGTAACGCTGATGAGCTTCGTTTGGGGGTTGAGTCTGACACGTTTGTTGTGTCAGGAGCAGACGGGGAACGTGAGCTTGGAGTTCAGATTGCAGGCATCAAAGTAGGCTTTCAAGACCTACAGCCATCTTGGTACTTTCCTGCATTTTTCCTTGCGTTAGCTACAATCCTATTTTACGGCACTGCGTATGTAGCTAGCTATGGAGCATTGAGTTCAGTTGCAAGTTCAGTTTTATTAGGTCTCGGATTTGCGGTCCTATTGTCGAAGGAAGCTGTTCGCTTCACGGATTATGCAACTGAAGTGGCAATGCTGGCCTTGGTTACACTAGCCGTTGTAGTTAGTTTACGTCTTGTTGTGAACAAATTAAGTATGAATATTGACCCAAAGGTGCTGGGTTTAATAGGTTTGATGTTTCTCATGAAATTTACTGCTCTTACTTACCCTTTGTGGTTGAGTTCTGATGCAGAATTTCAGGCAAATCGATTTCTTGATTACCTAAGTGGAGATTGGTACCCGACTTCAGTTACACAACATAACCCACCCTTTCGCATCCCGTATCCTGTCTCTCTTTTTGCAATATCTGAACCGCTCCTATTCTTAGGAATTGATCGTGTGCGAGCATTAAGTGTTGTCATTCTTTGTTTTGATTTAGCCGCTGGCATTGCTGTTCTCTATGGCATGTATCGTTTTCTCAATGATCTGCGTGCGGGTGTTTTAGCCTTCTTTTTGTATCAGGTTACACCAGTCGGTCTTCTAGTCTTATCTGCTGGAAATTTCACGAACGCGTTTGCCTTATCGATAACTACGATCGGGTTTGTCTTTTTGATTCTCACTGATGAGATTGGGTCCAAATACTTGGTTTTAGGTACTGCCGGTCTTGCTTTACTTGGGATGACAGCACACTTTGGAATGTTGCTAGAAGGCCTTTTGCTCTGGCCTCTGTGGACGATGTGCATTGTCTGGCTTTTTCCTGCTTCTGTTGGAGTGAATCGTAGATTGATGCTTGTTGTTTGTGTTGGCGCAAGTATACTCGTGGTGGCCGCTTACTATATCGGTTATTGGCCACTTGTCGCGGATCAGTGGCAGCGAACGCTAGGCAGTGGAGACAGCTCTTTAGGTTTCTTTTCTCGTGTTGCGAATCAGGCTCAGTTTAGTTTTGGTGTACTCCGAGATTTATTTGGAGAGGTGATTCTTCTCATCGCAACATTGGGAGGTGTCTTTTTGCTCCGTGGCCGTTTACTTCGTAGTCCACTACACCTTGGTGTTGCCATTTGGATTATGGTCACGGCATTATTTTTCTTAATTGATATGGTCACTCCCTTGGAGATCCGGTATTGGTTTCAGGCACTCCCAGTAGTTTCAATTCTGGGTGGAATGTATCTTTCTAGCGCTTTTGAAAGAGGACTACTTGGGAAAATTGCAGTAGGCTCAGCTTTGGTCTATTTATCTGCAACTTATGTTCAATTGCTCTACGAGTGTATGCTTTTTCGCTATCACTAAAGATCGCGAATTCCGTTTAGTTACTAATACAAAGGAGTTCGTTGCTGGTGCGGAAGTACCATTTTTGATCAACGAGTGCTGGTGATGCCAACGTTTGAGCATTGAGTTGGTTTACGTGAAGGAGTTGAAATTCGGGCCCTGCCTTGAGAACAAATGTTTCTCCTTCGTCGTTGGTAAAAAAGATCTTTCCATCTACCGTCACAGGTGATGCAGAGAATCCTTCTTTGGGTGCATTACCGAGTCGCGCTTGGAAAAGTACTTTTCCTGTCGTTGCCTCGAAGCTTGTGACAATACTTTGCATGTCGTTTAAGGTATACAGCTGTTTTCCAACAATGATACCTGATGGAACAAAGGGGGAACCTTTCGGAGTTCTCCACTCTACGTGTGACTCGGTAACGTCACCAGTGCCGCCTGGATGAATCGCAAGTGTTGGACCTGCTCTCCCAGATGAGGCGAAAATCAGATTATGTCCTATAACGGGAGTGGGTATGACTTCGAATTTGTTGCCTTTTACAAACCATAATTCGTTTCCATTTAATGGGTTGTAAGAAGTTACCTGATGCTGGCTGGATACTATAAGTTCTTCACGCTTTCCGGCTTGAATAACGATCGGAGTACCCCATCCAGTTTTTGTATCACGCTTGGTTCTCCAGATAATCTCACCGGTGGTTTTTTTGAAGGCTGCTACAAACGATTCTTTCTGATGGTCTTGGTAAAGGATTATCGAGTCTTTGTATAGGATTTGTGAGCCGGCAGAACCTTGGTAGTTGTCGAGTTCTGGAAGTTGCGCATGCCAGACAAGCTGACCGTTAAAGTCAATTGCTACAAGTCCATGAGTTCCAAATGATGCATATACTAATTGACCATCGGTCACTGGTGTTGACGAAGCGTAGCCGTTTTTTATGTGAGCATCCTCTATGCCTTTTTGCTCGATGTTTGTTTTCCAAAGGAGAGCCCCATTATTTCTGTCAAAGCTCAATAGAGCGAGATTTTTGCCTTGTTCAAGTGATGTAGTAAGAAAAAGATGATTTCCCCAAATGATAGGAGAAGAATTGCCTTCTCCCGGAACGGAAACCTTCCAATTAATATTAGTTTCGCTTGACCAGGCATCGGGATAGCCAGATCCTTTGACATACCCTTGACGTGATGGTCCTCGCCAACCGGGCCAATAGTTTCTGCCTTCACCTGTGGCGGTGATCATGCTGACCTGAACTTCAGCTTTAGTGATACTTGAAATACAGCAAAATATGATTACGAATAATAGGTTGATCAGCATAACTTAAAACACCTGCTGACCATTCTAGAGCGAAGAGGAACTACATGCCAACGTAAGAATGTAGGAACCAATTGCCTAGATGTGGTTTGAGTAGATTACGTGTTCCATTCAATGCGGCGAGATAGAAAATATGCCGATGTGCCACAGGCACAGGCACCAACAATTGCGGCTAGTCCGTATAGGTACTGGCCGAAGAGAAAATATCCGATCCCAGGAATTGTGCAATATACAACTCCTGTTGTCAGTGTTGCAGCAGCTAACGAAATGACAATATGACTATCGGCCTGTATTGTTGGGTTTCGTTTCGCTATTGGCTTCCAGCCAAAACCACCAGGTCGAACCTTTTTATAAAAGTCCTCAAGGGTAGAATTTTTTTCCTGTTTGGTTAAGATTGTTACAGCGATCCAAGTGGGTATGGTCAGACACGCTACGATTGCGAGACGGTGTTCGTTCGTTTCGACTAGTTGGCTCACGATAACAAAGTAAAATAGAGAAGCGATCATTGCGCTCAATTCAGACCAGGCGTTAATCCGCCACCAGAACCACCGTAGCATGAATACGGCACCCGTCCCGGCTCCTAGAGCAGCGAGGAGTTTCCATGCTTCATCGACAGCGATGTCCCGCATCAAAAAGGAAGAGAATCCGCATACTATCAGTATGACTATTGTCGTTAATTTCGAGATATTGATAAGACGGTTGTCGCTTGCCTGAGGATTTAGAAAACGTTTGTAGATATCGTTCACAAGATAGGAGGCCGCCCAATTTACTTGCGTACTAACTGTGGACATGAACGCGGCAAAGAATGTAACCAACATGATTCCGCGCAGCCCCGGCGGAGCAATATCTCGAATCAGCATTGGATATCCAATCCCTGGATCTTTCAATTCGCGTAAGTCAGGATAAATGGCCAGCGCGGTCAGCCCGACGATAAGCCAGGGCCAAGGCCGCAGACAGTAGTGAGCAATCTGAAACCACAACGTCGCTAGCACGGAGTCTCGTTCGCTTCTGCACGAAGCCATTCGCTGAACAGTCGCACCTCCGCCTCCTGGCTCAGAACCTGGATACCATGAAGCCCACCATTGAACAAATAGGATTATTAGAAAAACGTTAAGAGGCATCCATGAGTTTGTTCCACTAAAATCAGGAATAAAACGAAGTATTTGTGCGCTGTCTTCATAATGGTTGGATAAACGGCTGACGAGTGCTTCTAATCCACCAACGTGCTTTACACAGTAGATAGCAAAGACGATTGAGCCGATCATGGCCATGATGAACTGAAGAAAATCGGTTATTACGACTCCCCATAGGCCCGATAGAACACTATAGATACCTACAGCGGAGAATAACACTAAAATGATCATCCAGTCGTTCGTTCCGTTCTCCGAAGCACTTCCCGCGAAGACGGTCCATTTTAGTAAGTTGAGCATTGCTACGGTTACCCATCCAACAATGATGGAGTTTATGAGAAAGGCTATGTAGACCGCTCGAAACGCTCGAAGGAATGCAGCTGGTTTTCCGCTATAACGGATCTCGATAAGCTCAACATCCGTCATAACACCGGCTCGTCTCCAAAGTCTTGCGTAGACGAAGACCGTTGTCATACCACCGAACGCGAAAGCCCACCAGAACCAATTTCCGGCGATTCCATGTTTTGCAACTAGACCGGTTACTGCAAGTGGTGTGTCTGCTGCGAAGGATGTAGCCACCATTGACGTACCTGCGAGCCACCAAGGTAGAGAGCGACCTGACAAGAAATACTCTGCCACGCTTGTTCCAGCACGTTTTCTGAAGAACAAGCCAACCATTAGTGCAATAGCAAAGTAGAAAAAGATGATTAACCAGTCGATGAATGCGAGCGGCATGGCCTAGTCAAGGATGCTACCATACCGTACTGATATGGAACTTGATCTAGTTATTCGTGATGCAAATGTCATAACAGCAACGGACGAAATCTATTGTGATATTGGGATTTGTGAGGGGCTAATTACAGCAATAGGAAGAAAATTACCCCAAGGACGTCGAGAGATAGATGCGAGTGGAAACTATGTGTTTCCAGGTGGTGTTGATGCGCATACGCACATAGAACAGATTTCCTCTACAGGGATTTTCTGTGCCGATGATTTTTTCAGTGGAACTGTGTCGGCTGCTCACGGTGGAACGACTACTATTTTATCCTTCGCGGCTCAACACAAGGGAGACTCTATTACAAAAGTCATTACTGACTATCACACACTGGCTAAAGAGAAAGCGGTAATTGATTATGGCTTTCATCTTATTGTTTCAGACCCTACAGAGACGGTGATCCGGGATGAATTACCATTGTTAATTCGAAACGGCTACACATCGTTTAAAGTTTACATGACCTATGATGCGTTGAGGTTAGACGACTATCAGATCTTGGATGTTTTGTCGCTGGCGCGGCGAGAAGGTGCTCTGACGATGATACACGCCGAAAGTCATGACCTGATTCGCTGGTTGAGCAGACGACTCATTGATAACGGAGCGACACTGCCTAAGTTCCATGCGGTAAGTCACCCTCGTTTAGCAGAGAGAGAGGCTACGTCTCGAGCTATTTCACTTGCCGAATTTCTTGACACGCCTTGTTTGATTGTGCATGTATCAAGTCAGGAGGCTCTTCAGGAAATCAGACGTGCGCAAAGAAGTGGTCTTAAGGTTTTTGCTGAAACGTGTCCTCAATACCTGTTTCTTACTGCAGATGACTTAGATAAACCAGGAATGGAAGGAGCTATGTGTTGTTGTAGTCCGCCTCCAAGAGACAAAAAGTCACAAGAAGCAATGTGGAGTGGTTTAGTTGATGGTACGTTCCAAATATTATCGTCTGATCATGCCCCGTATCGTTTCGATGAAACTGGTAAGTTGGCGCAAGGTAAAGATGTACCCTTTAACAAGATTGCAAATGGAGTTCCTGGGATTGAGGTTAGAATGCCACTGCTTTTTTCAGAGGGTGTTTTGAAAAACCGTATTGATTTACAACGTTTTGTGAATTTAACTTCGACTGGTCCAGCTAAACTCTACGGGATGTTTCCGCGTAAGGGTAGTATTTCGATCGGCGCTGATGCGGACCTTGTTATCTGGAATAGCGATAAGAAAATTAAACTATCTTGGGAACATCTACACGACAATGTGGGATATACACCCTATGAAGGTATGGACATTCAGGGTTGGCCTTTAATGGTTTTAAGTCGTGGCCGAATAGTTATAGCTGATGGAGAGCTTAAGGTGGAGAAAGGTAGTGGAGAGTTTATTCCTCGTGAAAAACCGGATTCATCAAATCCGGCAGGTCTTTCGGTTCCTGAAGTTGATTTGGCGAAGCGTTTTGGTGTGGAGGACCTTTGGTAGCGGAAAGGGAAGTGCGAGTCGCTGCAGCACAACTAGGGCCGATTAATTTGTCGGACACGCGGGAATCGGTTGTTTCGCGTATGGTTGTTCTTCTTCGTAAAGCAAGTGATGCGAAGTGTAACCTTGTTGTTTTTCCCGAATTAGCACTAACTACATTTTTTCCCAGATATTTTATAGAAAGCCAGAAAGAACTCGATGTGTTTTTTGAGCGGGAGATGCCAGGAGAAGCAACATCTCTTCTTTTCGAAGAAGCGAAGCGATTAGGGATTGGGTTTTATCTTGGTTACGCCGAACTTGACGGTCAGAATCATTACAACACATCGATACTCGTTGATAATAGGGGTGATGTCATTGGTAAATATCGTAAAGTTCATTTACCTGGGCACTCAGATAATCGCCCTCACCTACCATTTCAACATCTAGAAAAACGCAACTTTG
>CAZFLB010000131.1:0-17959 GCA_964518945.1 uncultured Acidobacteriota bacterium
TCTCAAATCCATTGTCATTGGAATTCTGTTCGTATTAGCTGCAGCGGGAGGAACTCTTACTGGACTTGTTCTCGCATTTCAACGGGATCTCCCCATCATGCGCGAAGTTGAAAACTACCGGCCCAGTCTAATAACTCAGGTCTTAGCAGACAACGACGAAGTCATTGCGGAATTTGCAGTGGAGAAACGCATTGTCATCGATTATCAAGAGATCCCAGAAGTACTACGTAACGCTATTGTCGCGTCAGAAGACCAAAGATTCTGGCGACACCACGGCTTTGACCCAATAGGAATCACTCGAGCTCTATGGGATAGCCTTTGGGCAGGACGTATAGGAGCAGCCGGTGGCGCAAGCACTATCACTCAACAAGTGTCAAGAATGCTCTTTCTCACTCGAGAGTTCACATTAAGCCGAAAAATCAAAGAAGCAATTCTCGCTTTCAAAATAGAACGTGCCTACACAAAGGAAGAAATACTCACTTACTACTGTAACCTATTACACTTCGCTCACGGCCTTTATGGCGTTCAGGCAGCATCAGAGTATTATTTTGACAAGGATGTCCGAAACCTGAAGCTCGAAGAAGCAGCTCTTATGGTCGGACTTGCGCCTTCTCCCGACAACTACAGCCCTTATAATAATCCGGAAGCATCCCTCCGTCGCCGCAACATCGTATTACAACGTATGGAAAACGAAAAATTCATAACTCCCGAACAAGCTGAGCAGGCTCGTAATATGCCACTTCAACTTCGACACAGGGGGCGCAGTGGAAATATAGCACCTTACTTTGTAGAAGAAGTACGCCAATATCTAGAACAGAAATATGGCTCATCTCGCATCTACCGAGGAGGCCTTCGTGTCCATACAACCCTAAATAAAGAAATGCAGATACAGGCTAATAGCTCCATTGACAGGGCTTTGCGTTCGGTTGATAAGCGGCAAGGTTTTCGCTCTGCAAGGAAAAATATACTGCAAGATGCAGCGATAGAGCTCAAAGAATTTCGTTCTAAAGATTGGAACGAACCATATGTTCCGGAGCAAATAGTAACGGGTCTGGTAACTCAAATCGATCCGCAAACGTCAATCAAAATTGGGAGATTTACCGCAAGTGTAGATCCAGAATCAACTACCTGGACCAAAACAAATTTCACAGATCTTTTCCAGAAAGGTGACATCTATCCGTTTAAAATCTCCAGCATCGATTCCGAAGCGGAAACTATGGTTCTAAACCTAGAACAAGAGCCTCTTGTCGAAGGGTCCCTTCTTGCTCTGGAAGTACGGACCGGACATATTAAAGCAATGGTAGGTGGATTTGACTTTGAACGAAGTAAATTCAACCGTGCAACACAGGCTCGACGTCAACCTGGCTCAGCTTTCAAAGCATTCACAATCGGTGCAGCTGTCCAAGAAGGATATACGGCAACGTCTCTTATTCTTGACGAACCAGTACGCTATGTGGACCCACATATTGATGAAGTCTACGAACCCAAAAATTATGATCGCGAATTCGAAGGGTGGATAACCCTGAGAAGATTGGTTGAAGGATCTCGAAACGTTCCTGCCGTTCGTCTAACTCAACAAATCAGTCCACAAAAGATTGTGGACTATGCGCAAAGGCTTGGACTGAGTGGTCCAATACCTCCTTACCTAAGCGTCACACTCGGAGTGGCCGAAGCCACGTTACTTGAAATGGTTTCTGCCTATTCGGCCTTTGCAAACCAAGGCATCCGCATGCAGCCCACTTTAATTACGAAAGTGACTGATCAAGATGGAAACATTCTAGAAGAGACATACCCCCACGCTGCATCCGCGATTCGAGCAGACTCAGCCTACATAGTAACGAATTTGCTCAGAGGCGTTATTCAAAGTGGTACTGGAATCCGAGCGACCCGATTAGGGCGTCCACTAGCCGGAAAAACAGGAACTACAAACGATTATACAGATGCGTGGTTTCTTGGCTTTGACCCAACGATTGCCACTGGCACTTGGGTTGGTTTCGATCAAAAACTTAGTCTCGGAGAAAAAGAAACTGGTGCTAGAGTTGCCCTCCCTCCTTGGATAGATTTTATGGAATTTGCCCTAAAAGACAAACCTATTCAAGATTTCCCAGTACCTGCAAACATTGTTTTTGTACCCGTCAATAAAAATACTGGCTATCCGGCCGTAACCGAAAGAGACCCTGAAACAATCCTAGAGTCATTTATTTCAGGAACGGAGCCCAGTGGCTACCCTGGCAGATAAGCAAAAATCTATGTCTCCTCTAATAAGATTATTGGAACAATTTTGACCGTCGCAACTAATTTAGATACAATGGTTACATAGCATTTGATAATAAGACACTAAATATTTACAATATGCATAAGTCTAGTTTAAGAAGCTCGAGGATATAGGAATTTACTTTTTCCCAAGGAACTTCATTTCTTCTACTCCAAGGCGAAACAAAAAATACAATATCATTGAGGCAATGAAATGGACGATCTCGAACAAGAAAAACATTCAACAGATGGCGAAGTTCACCGCGCAGTACCGATTTTGCCACTACGTGACACTGTAATTTTCCCCCAATCAATTCTACCCCTGGCCGTAGGACGTGACTCCACAGTTCGTCTACTAGACGAGAATAGCGATTCTAGTGAGTTCATCGGAGTTGTCACTCAGCGTGATGCAACGATAGAGTCCCCCGGTGCCGAAGACCTGTACGAAGTAGGCACAAGTGTTCGTATTCATAAGTCTGTTCGCATGCCCGATGGATCGATTCGCCTTGTTGTCCAAGGAGGTTTCCGGTTCCGTGTTCTAAAAGTGACTCAAGATAGCCCCTATATTTGCGCGGACATCGAGGTATTAGAAAACCTCGCGACAGAAGAAGAAACTATCGAAATCGATGCTCTAACCAGAAACGTGCATTCAAGTTTTTTAAAGATCGTCGAACTGTCTTCAACTCTAGCTGATGAAGTTGGTTCTCTTGCTACAACCCTCAATGATGCCGGACGGCTCGCCGATTTTGTTGCTCAGAATCTACCTAATTTAGACACCGACAGCCGACAAAAAGTACTAGAGACCTTTCGCATAAAGGAACGCCTGACTAAAGTCCACGAAGCTCTGCTTCGTGAACAAGAAGTGCTGGAAGTAGGAAGTAAGATCGAGTCCCAAGTTAAAAGCGAAGTTGGTCGAACTCAGCGCGAATATTATCTCCGTGAACAAATGAAAGCGATCCAAAAAGAATTAGGGGAAACAGACGAAAATACAAAAGATATCGATGAGCTCCAAGAAAAGATAAAAAAAGCAAAAATGCCAGAAGATGCAGAAAAGGAAGCCTTGAGAGAACTTAATCGTTTGTCAAAGATTCCTGTCGCCTCAGCTGAGTACACTGTTGGTCGCACCTATTTAGATTGGCTTGTACGGATACCTTGGTCCAAAGAGACGGAGGACCTATACGATATTCCTCGTGCCAAAGAGATTCTTGAAGCTGATCATTACGATTTAGAAAAAGTAAAAGATCGTATTCTAGAGTTTCTTTCTGTTCGTAAAATAAAACCTGACATAAAAGGACCAATATTGTGTTTCGTGGGCCCACCTGGGGTAGGCAAAACAAGTCTAGGAAAATCAATTGCTAAATCAATAGGAAGAGAATTCGTTCGGATGAGCCTTGGCGGTATTCGTGACGAAGCCGAAATACGAGGACATCGACGAACATACATCGGTGCACTTCCCGGTCAAATAATTCAAAATCTCTGCAGAGCCGACTCGAAAAATCCAGTATTTATGCTCGACGAGGTCGACAAGTTAGGTATGGACTTTCGAGGTGACCCAAGCTCCGCACTCTTAGAAGTGCTGGACCCAGAACAAAACGATACCTTTCGTGACCACTACGTTGACCTCTCGTTTGACCTTTCTCAAGTTTTATTTATTGCTACAGCAAATATGATGGACCCAATCCCAGCAGCACTCAAGGACCGAATGGAGGTTATAAATATTGCCGGCTATACTGAAGAAGAAAAGATTGAAATAGCGTGCCGCCATTTAATTCCCAGACAACTTGAGAACCACGGCCTTAGTGACGAGAAGATAGCCCCCTCGTTTGACCGTAAGACAATATCCCACATAATTCGTGATTACACTCGTGAGGCAGGACTTCGCAACCTTGAAAGAAATATCGCGAAAATATGCAGGAAAGCCGCTCGGAAACTCGCCGAAAAAGAATCCGAACCTCTACACGCAACTCCAGAAAAATTGCAAGAACTCCTCGGAGCACCAACATCTGTTTCTAGAGAACTTGAAGAACGCTTAGGCGTTCCGGGAGTTGTCGCAGGACTCGCATGGACACCGGTAGGAGGTGACATTCTTTTCGTTGAAGCATCCAAACTCCGAGGCACTAAAAATCTTACGCTTACAGGGCAACTCGGCGACGTTATGAAAGAGTCAGCAAGTGCAGCTTTGACATGGGTTCGTTCTAATAGTTTTGCTTTTGGAATAGAAGGAGACTTTTATCGAAAAATGGACTTGCACCTTCATGTCCCTGAAGGTGCCACACCCAAAGACGGACCGTCTGCTGGCGTAACAATAGTCGCTTCGCTTGTCTCTATATTGTCAGATACAGCAGCAAGACCTTACATCGCCATGACGGGAGAAATAACTTTGTCAGGTCATGTTCTTCCTGTAGGAGGGATTAAGGAAAAACTACTCGCCGCGCACCGCTACAACATCAAGGAAGTAATCATTCCGAAACTAAACGAAAAAACCATGCTTGAAGATATCCCTGAAGAGGTCCGTAAAGAACTCAAGATTCATCTAATCTCTACACTTGATGAAATGATTCCACTTGTCTTCCCAGATCTGCCATTAAAACTCGTACCTCCTCATCAATCCGACTCCAGTGGTTCCGGTGAAATTCGGGTTCAATAGTTAAGGAACGGTGAAATACAAAGACTACTACCAGCTTTTAGGCCTAAAAAAGACTGCTAACGAAAAGGACATAAAACAAGCATTTCGAAAATTAGCTCGAAAATACCACCCTGATGTCAATCCTGGTGACCGCGGTGCGGAACAAAAATTTAAAGAAATAAACGAAGCACACGAGGTTCTTTCAGACGATCAAAAACGTCGCCAATACGATCGACTAGGAGCAAATTGGCAACAATATTCTCAGCACGCTCAGCCAACACGTGACCCACATAGTAGAACACCTTTTGGTGGATTTGGTTTTGAATTTGATTCGGCTAATGCTGGCTTTTCAGATTTCTTTAAAACGTTCTTTGGTCAAGGGACGAATATTAACGATCTTTTCAACCAACAAAACAGTGTTCGCAACCACCAGTCGAGATCATCTGCTCGACGAAAAGAACAAGACGTAACGGCAACCATAAATGTCACTCTGGACGAATCGTTTAATGGCGCTGTTAAAAGACTTTCCGTTAATTCGAGTTTAGTCGATGTAAGAATCCCAAAAGGAGTTGACAATGGTTCCAAAATACGGCTCTCTGGGAAAGGACAACCTAGCTTGAATGGGGCGAGAGCCCTTCTCCTTGAAGTACATATAGAGCGTCATCCAATATATCAAAGGAGCGGAGACGATCTAAATGTTGATGTTCCTATAACTTTTGCTGAGGCAGTTCTCGGAGCCGAAATCGAAATTCCTACAATGTCGGGAAAGTCTCGCATCAAAATTCCTGCAGGGTCACAAAACAATCGACTAATGAGACTCAAAGGAAAAGGTATGCCAACATTAAATGGTCCTGGTCATGGAAATCTATTTGCGCGGCTGATAGTACTCGTACCTAAAGATCTAACCCCTAAAGAACAAGAACTTGTCAAAACACTCGAGTCAACTCGAATGGAGAACCCCAGAGCTCACTTAGGTTGTTCGTAAACCTCCGCCTACGTATGAGCGACAGAGTCATGTGTCCACCTGCTCCAATCATAATTCTATTTGGAGGCCCAGGGAATGAGCATCGAGTATCTGTTGCATCAGCACAAAACATCGCGAATCATATGCCTGATGCGTCGCTTTGGTTTTGGTCGGCGACAAATACTGTTACCCCAATTGACCGAACAGAGATTCTCGATTTCAAGAAACCATTTGAAAATGACTTTAGACCAAGGCTACAGGAACAATGGAGTGGCATTGGAGAAGCATTAAGTACCGACTTAGCAAAAACATCTATTTTGTTACTTGCTCTTCATGGAGACCGCAGTGAAAACGGTTCCCTACAAAAGCAACTAGAAGCTCTAAAAATTCCTTTTACAGGTTCTGATAGTAAAGCAAGCAAACATGCCTTTGACAAAATACGGGCTCGTGACACACTTTCCAGTGCTGGTATTCGTGTTGCAAGTGCCTGCGAATTAACTCCGGACACCTTATCTCTCTCAGAAATGAAAAATTTCTTTGCGCAGCACAACAAAATCGTAGCAAAACCAATATCTGATGGCTCAAGCCACGGATTACATATAATCACTTCGACATCAGAACTAGACACAGCCATAGAAGCCATTAAAACTTCAGAAGTGCCATACCTTGCTGAAGCATTCGTTAGAGGACAAGAGCTTACTGTTGGCGTCATCAACGACGAGGGCACCAATCAACCTTTGCCCTGCTCTGCTGTCAAACTAGATCCCGATCGACATTTCGACTACGAGGGCAAATACCTTGGCAAAGGAGTAAAAGAAATCACGCCAGCACCAGTTAGACAAAACGTATCTGACCTTGCTCAGGAAATAGCCGTTATGGCACACAACCTATTAGATTGCTTCGGCTATTCGAGAACTGACTTAATTATAGACAAGGATGGCGCTGTGTTTCTGGAAACTAACACACTTCCTGGACTTACTAAAGCCTCGTTTATCCCTCAACAGTTATCAGCTGCGGGGATACCATTAGAAAAATTTCTAGTAGCACAAGTCGACATGGCTCATGAGAGAACAAAAAGACTTTTGGAGAAAGCTTAGAATTAATCGAATACTCATCCGTCAATCTAATTGTCTTCATGTCTCTCATCTTCTAAAGTCAGACTGGTTGCATCTGCGGTTTAAGGGAACTAATATTAATTTCTAATCACCTGCCGCCAACACATATCTGCAAGGTAGTAAAACCAAACAATCAGGTTTGTTTATTGTGGCGGACAAAAGAATGCAGCGAAAAAGTCATCCGCGGAAGAACGCACGTTTAACAGAACTGCCAGCCACCGCTATCTGTGGTAACGACATAACATCTTCCGTCCTCTATGTTTCTGCTTTATCAATCATCGCCGGTGGTAAATGGGCCTGGGTCTCATTATCCATTGTAGCCATCGTCTTGTTTCTATTCAGGAGTATTTACGCCGAGGTTGTAGGGGCGCTACCCCTCAACGGTGGTGCCTACAACGCTCTATTAAACACAACGAGTAAACGATGGGCTTCTATTGCTGCTTGTTTGACAATCCTCTCCTACATGGCTACTGCCGTAATTTCTGCAGGTGAAGCTATGCATTACGCACATTTCCTTTGGAGTGGACTCCCTGTTTATGCGGCAACAATTTTTCTCCTCGCTATCTTCATGGTTTTATCTATCATCGGGATTCAGGAATCTTCACGCGTTGCTGTTGCGATTTTCATCTTCCACCTTACCAGCCTCACTGTACTCGTAGTCGCAGTCTCATGGTTTTTGTTTAACAACGGGCTAGACACATTTTTCTTAAACTGGAATGCTCCCAGCAATGTCAGTGTACCCAAAGCACTTTTTTTTGGCTTTGCAGCAGCAATGCTTGGCATTTCAGGCTTTGAAAGCTCCTCAAATTTTGTAGAAGAGCAGGCAAAAGGCGTTTTCGAGAAAACTCTACGAAACATGTGGGTTACAGTAAGTATTTTCAATCCAACAATAGCGTTTCTAGCGATCACCGTAATCCCGATTACAGAAGTTGGTGGCCACCGTGAAAATCTACTCTCACATATGGGCTTCCTTACAGGAGGCTCCTGGCTTGCTTATCTAATTTCCATAGATGCTGTTTTCGTTCTGAGTGGGGCCGTATTGACTTCGTTCATTGGTGTAAATGGACTCATAAAACGCATCACTCTCGATCGTGTCCTTCCTCAGTTCTTTCTAAAAACTAATCATCGAGGCACAACCCATCGCATTGTCATAGTCTTTTTCATTTTGACAGTATCCGTTCACATAATCACCGAGGGTGATTTAGCTAAATTGGCCGGTGTCTATACAATTTCATTTCTTTCCGTCATGGCTCTTTTCGGAATAGGTAATGTTTTACTAAAAGTCAAACGTTCCAGGCTTCCTAGACCATTGCATGCTAGCTGGCCAACAGTACTGATTGGCATTTCTGCAGTCCTAGCGGGAATACTAGGCCACTACTTGATGAACCCAGATTATTTTCGTGTATTCCTTACTTATTTCATTCCTACATTATTTATCACTATTATCATGCTAGGAAGAATCTGGATTATCAAAGTATGCATTTACTTTATCAGGCGTATTACTCAACACATTTCAGGGCTATCCAGCCGTCTTGCTAAATACCTCTACGAAAGAATGGATGAAATAAATTCACAGCAGTTTGTCTTTTTCACCCGTGGAGACAGTGTAGGAAATCTAAATGAGGCAATGCTCTACGTTAGAAAGAACGAACACACTAACCGTATCAAAATAGTAACAGTTGTAAAAAACCAAAAAGAAGTACCCAAGCGCCTCGAAAAGGACTTAGCGTTTTTGGACGAAGCTTATCCAGAAATCGATATCGAGTTTGTCATTCAGGAAGGGGAATTTGGACCAAAAATTGTCAAGCAGTTATCCAAAGAATGGAAAATACCTACAAATTTTATGTTTATAGCCTCACCGGGAGATCAATTTCTATTCAGTCTAGAAGAACTAGGTGGTGTACGGCTAATCATTTAGTAAGAAAATTACATCTCACACTATATTAGTAACGCTCCAATAAAAAGGCTTTAATAAAAGGATCTAGGTCACCATCCATTACACGATCAACATCCGAAAACTCAATCTTAGTTCGGTGATCTTTAACCATCTGATAAGGCTGAAATACATAAGAACGAATTTGACTTCCCCACGCAATGTCTTTCTTTCCCTCATTTATAGCATCGACCTGGTCCTGTCTCTCTTGAAGCATTCGATCATACAATCTTGCTCGTAACACTCGCATCGCCATCTCTTTGTTGCGATGTTGCGAACGCTCGTTTTGACACTGAGTTACAATCCCTGTCGGCATATGAGTGATTCTGACCGCAGAGTCAGTTACATTTACATGCTGACCTCCTTTGCCACTCGAACGATAAGTGTCGATCCTGAGATCTTTGTCATTAATGTCAACGCTAACATCTTCGTCGATAGCTGGGTATACGAAAACAGAGGCAAAAGAAGTATGACGGCGTTTAGCAGCATCAAAAGGTGAAATTCGTACAAGTCGATGTACTCCAATTTCAGATTTCAGATAGCCATATGCATAATCACCAGATAGATTCAAAGTTACACTCTTGATTCCTGCTTCATCTCCTTCTTGAATATCAATCATTTCTACTTCAAAACTGCGTTTTTCAGCCCACCGCATATACATCCGTAATAGCATCTCTGCCCAATCCTGAGACTCTGTTCCACCAGCACCAGGATGAACATTAAGAATCGCACTTAATGAATCATGCTCTCCGTCCAAAAGCTTCTGCAGTTCAGCCGCATCAACTTTCTCTTTCCATTGATCAAGATACTGAGCAAGCTCCTCATTGACGTTTTCGCCTGCCTGAGCCCACTCTAAGAGTGTCCGAGCTTCCGCTTCAGAATCTTCCAATTGTTTAATCAGGTCAAGATCGACTTGTAAGCGACTGCGTTCTCGGGAAAGCCTCTCACCTATAATCGGATTTGCCCAAACCTCTGGGTCCGATAGTCTACCCTCTAACTCATCTAGCGATTTTCTAAGCGCAGCTTCGTCAAAGATAACCTTGCACGTCGCGACAACGACGGCTAAGGACCTCGACTCTGTTAAGTAGTTCGTCAATCATATTAGTGTGTTTTTGTATAATTGGTCGTTCTCTGACTATTGAGTTATGTAAGGTCTGAATTTCTCCTCATCACGAAGCTTTTGCACAACTTTTTCTGCCTCAGCACGAGTTTCAAAACGACCAACCCGCACGCGATGCAAACCAGCATCCATACCTGCCTCAAGATAAGCACGGTAGTTTTTTTGTTGCAGACGGCTTAAAAGCGAGTGTGCCGCATCCTCAGTCTTTAGAGCTACTACTTGAATTGTAAAAACACCTTTGTTGTAGCCAAGTAAAGCATTCTCTGGAAGTTCCTTAACCGACAATGCCTCGTTTACTTCCTCATTTACAGGCTTTGTATTTTTTTGCGCGACCTGTGCCAAAGTCATCTCTGGGCTCTCCGATGTAACGGGCTGGAGTGCCTGCTGAACACTCTCACCTTCAAGCCTTTCAGCATAGTCAAGCTGAGGAGCATCTCTGAAACTACTACTTCGCTCTTCAACATCAGAACTAATCCCAGAAGAGATCTCGTTCTGACTAGCCGCAAGAGTGGCATCTCGAACTCCTCTGCCAATCATTACGCCACAAAGAAAAACAACGACAGCTATGGCAAGAGTCCCAACAAAAAAAGCTATCAATTGCTTATTATTAAGCTGAACCTCGTAGTAGCCACTATCGTCACGATCGGCCATCTCCCTATCACTCCTTTGACCCCGAAGCCATAAGGCTATACCAGAAAGTCTATATTCTAACATAAGATCGACAATAATATGTCAAGTAATACATCAGCTTATCTTTGTAACAAATAAATAGTTGCTATGAGCCTAAAAATAGACCTCACCGCAATGAAACTTCAGCAAGCAGAAAACTAGTCTAAAAACACTAGGTAATCATTGCAACTTACGCTTGAGAGTCTACAAGTCAGTTATCTTTGACGACACACACCCCTTGCATACCCTAATATGAGGCATGGCGTTAGCCTGTCTGCTCGTGCTACTGTCCCAATACATTTATGTCGCCACGGATTCTCTTCCTCTTATTTACTGCATTTACAGCTCTGTTCACATTCCCTCTAATTACTGCTCCAGCAACTCAAGCGGTTGATCTTGGTCCGGACACTCGGCTTTTCTTATGGACACTTTCATGGAACACACATGCTTTATTAAACTCCCCGCTTTCATTATTTGACGCAAACATTTTCTTTCCTGAACACAATACCCTCGCCTATTCAGCACATCAGTTCGGAAGTGCACTAATCGCAGGGCCCATTATTCTTTTGACTGGCAATCCCCTCTTGGGCATGAACATAGTGCTGTTTCTGTCTTGCATTCTCTCCGGGCTGGGGACATATTACCTCTCACGAACACTGGGACTTTCAATTCCTACCGCAATCGTCTCCGGACTCATTTTTGCATTCATTCCACCTCGTTTTTTTCGCATGAGCCAACTCCATCTAGCAACGGTACATTGGACTCCGTTTTGCTTAGCATTTGCGCACCGGTATTCACAGGGTGGTACACGCCGACACCTCATCGGAGCTGGACTAATGTTTACTCTTCAAGCGTGGTCAGGAGGTCAGACAGGTTTATTTCTTGCGCTCACTTTAGCTGCTCTCTGTATATATTTATTCATTCTTGAGGAAGTCCATCCAAAGAGTTCACTCCTTGCAGACTGTCTTGTCTGTTCGTTAGTACTCGTTGCTTTGAATCTTCCCTTTCTGCTACCGTACTTTCAGGCTCAAGAAGAACTAGGGTTAACAAGAAGCCTACAAGAAGCTTCGTTTTGGGCCCCGAATCTGCAGAGCTTTGCTGCATCACCAACTCATATACATAAATGGCTATGGCAAACAATTGGATTCGGAGAACATATCGAAAAAGAAGCTAGAGCCTACCTATTTCCAGGAGTCGTTCCTATTCTTTTCTGCATAGTCGCTTTTTTCAGGAAGCGTGGTGACAATACAAAACCTGTCAAAATCGGCTCTCTTCTTGATGGCATCATCCTCCTCCTCGTTCTAGCCGCAATTATCATAGAAACCTCCGGAGGCCTTCGTTTCGGCCAAATGACCGCGAGTGGCGGCGGACGAGCACTTATTGCGGCTGTTATACTTTTTTGTTTCCGTATCGCTTACGACCATAGAACGCCAATAGCGCACAATTATCGAAAATGGTTTAAGTCATGGGCTCAAGCAAGGATGGGAGTCGCTGCCTCTTTTTATTGCTTTCTCGGTGGATTGTCTCTGTGGGCATCACTGGGGCCGAGTGCTGGACTTTATGTAACATTCTACAAGTTACTCCCAGGGTTTGACTTCATCCGAGTACCTTCACGCCTAACACTCCTCACAGTTCTCGCAATAGCTGTTCTTACTGGTTTTGGAATTGAACGAATCTCACAACATACAAAAAACAAAAGACGCTTTATCTGCGGCATAGGCGCAGTGGTACTCATGGAGTTTTCGGCTTTTCCTCTTGATACACAGCTATACTCTAGAACAACTTCGCCTATGGATGCCTGGATCAAAAAACACGGAAATGGAGAGCCTGTAGTAGTCCTACCTATCTCTAATCCAGACAACGTTGTCGCTTCCGCACGGCAACACTCAACCTATATGTTGAACTCCATCTCGCATTTCTCTCCCCTCGTAAATGGGTATAGTGGTTTCATACCTCCAAAGCACAAACATTTATTCCGTTTACTGACCAGCTTTCCAGATGCGGAAAGCTTAGCTGCATTGAACCAATTGGAAGTAAGTTACATTATCCTTCATCGCCCTAAAGACGGAGATGAGAGCTGGAAAAAATTAATTAATAGAGTGGACAAACTTACAGGACTTTCACGTGTTGCTACATTCGACTCAGGTTGTGTATACAAGCTTATACATCTTTCGCGTCTTGGATCGTAATCAGTTTAGTAACTTCAAAATTCTTTGTTCCTCCAGGTGTTTCAACGATAACCTCATCCCCAGGTTCTTTACCCATTAGAGCCCTTCCAATGGGGGATGTAGTTGATATCAAACCTTTTGTAACATCAGCATCTTCACTCAGAACAAGCTTGTAAACTACTTCCTCATCTTTATCCAAATCATATAGGGTAACCTCGGAACCAAACGAAACCTTATCTTCAGGAATCCTATCGAAATTAATCATTGAGATCTCGGCAAGCCGTTGCTTTAGCTGGCCGAGCCTAGCATTAACGAACCCTTGGCGCTCCTTAGCAGCATCGTAGTCAGCATTTTCCGACAAATCACCATGCTCTCTCGCAATCTTGAGTGCCTGAGGAAGCTCAACATGCAACTCCTCCTCTAAAAGCTTAATTTCATCTTGGAGTCTCTTTACGATGTCTTGTTTCATATTTTTTTGTCATGATAGCTGTGCACGGTCACTTCTGCAAGGCACAGATGAAACAATTAAACAGTTCTAGAAATCCCCTGATAAAAAAGCTACGGCGTCTTTCTCTTGCTCGAAGAAGAGAGTCAAGTATCATCATTGAAGGAAGAAAGTTAGTGTACGCTGCACTACAAGCAGACATAAAGATAGAAACCCTTGTGGTTACAAGTTCATTTAATTCAAAAGGGTTACTTCAACCACATCACAGTTCGCTCTGCGTCAAGATACCAGATAATCTATTTCACACGATCAGTACTCTTGAATCACCAGATGGCATTCTCGCTATGGCTAATCGGCCATACGAACCAGAGCTTTTAACTGCCGACATTTTGACTGTTGCAGTTGGAGTACAAGACCCTGGAAACCTAGGAGCGATCGCAAGAGTGACTGAGGCCGCTGGAGCTTCTGGGCTAGTAGTACTCAAAGGCGGCACTGACCCTTATTCAGCAAAAGCTTTAAGGGGCTCCATGGGTAGCTTGCTCCGTATTCCAGTCCATGAGTTGAAAGATCTTGATGAGCTCAAAAGCTTTAAACGTGTCGCTCTCGTAACCAGGGAAGGAGTCAACTATAAGGAATATGATTGGTCTACACCTGTCGCTATCATTTTTGGCTCAGAGGGAAGAGGTCTAGACGACGACACTCTTGACAAATGCGACGCAAGATTAAGCATTCCAGTGCAAGGCGAAGTCGACTCTTTAAATGTCGCTACGGCTGCCGCCTTAGTCTTATATGAGGCAACAGACAAAGCATAAGGTTTATCAATGAGTCAAGATGAGCTCTTCAAACATTATCCGCCGGATAGCTCTTACGTCCCACTTGCTGAACGTATGCGGCCTAAAGTTCTATCCGACCTTCTCGGACAAGAAGCAATCTCGGGACAAAAGACAGCACTCGCCCATGCGATCAAGAACGATACCGTTTCCTCACTTATATTTTGGGGGCCACCAGGTTCAGGCAAAACAACGTTAGCCCACATCATAGCTGCGGAGACCAAAGCTCATTTTGTCTCATTTAGTGCAGTCACTTCGGGAATCAAAGAAATAAAAAATGTCATGCTAGAAGCGAAACAGCAAAGATCGGCCCATGGTCGCCGCACTTTACTGTTCATTGATGAAATCCACCGATTCAATAAAGCACAACAGGATGCCTTCTTACCTCATGTAGAATCCGGCAGTGTAACCTTGATCGGTGCGACTACAGAGAACCCTTCATTTGAAGTTAACGCTGCTCTGCTATCAAGATGTCGCGTGGTTATCTTACGAGCCCTGAAGCCAGAGGAACTGATAATTTTGATGAAACGAGCACTCAACGACAATGAGCTCGGAGTAGGAGGACAACTCAATATTGATTCAAATGCTCAGCAATGGCTAGCCAAACAAGCAAACGGCGATGCTCGATTTGTACTAAATGTGCTCGAGGCTCTTACTTCTAACTCAGACTCAAGTCAATTGGTAACAATTCGTGAACTTGAGCAGGTACTCCAAAGGAAAGCTCTCCTCTATGACAAAAACGGTGAAGAGCACTTCAATCTCATTTCCGCACTCCACAAGTCAATACGAAACTCTGACGTCAATGCAAGTTTGTACTGGCTGGCTCGCATGCTAGAAGCCGGCGAAGACCCCCTTTATATCCTTAGGCGCCTTGCCCGATTCGCATCAGAAGATATAGGCCTTGCTGAGCCTTCAGCTTTATCACAAATAGTTGCAGCGAAAAACGCTTTCCTTTTCCTCGGATTACCCGAGGGAAAACTGGCAATTGCTCAAGCTGTCATTTATCTCGCTGCAGCGCCAAAATCAAATTCAGTCTATACAGCATATGATGAAGCAACTAAGGACGCACTACAATGTGTTACAGAACCAGTACCACTTCAACTTCGAAACGCAACCACTAGCCACATGAAAACATGGGGATACGGCAAAGGATACGAATACGCACACGACCTAAACGAAGGGTTGGCAGCGATGGATTGTCTACCAGAACAATTTCTTGGCCGTCAATACTATGAGCCCAGTAAAGAAGGTTTTGAGAAGAAAATGGGAGAAAGAATGCAATTAATCGAACGTATCAAAGGCAGCTTGAGAAATAAGCAACGCTAGCGTATGGTCATCGGTAATGCGTGTATATGCAGCAAAAAGTAAACGACCAAATGTCGATTTCAGCCTATCTGTCCCAGTAATTTCCATAGGGCCGAAAAACCTCTAATGAGTCAACCGACCGGACTAGCAGTTGGTGATGTTCATGTCGTCCAACTAAGGTCTAAAAACGCAAACGCGATTGACTCAAAACTATTAGATACCCTAGAGAATGAACTACAAACAGCAGCAAACAATAGTAAGAAGGCAGTCGTTATAACTGGATATAGCAACTATTTCTGTAGTGGTCTCAATCTAAAAAATCTCCCCTCTAACCGAAAAGGGATGGCTAAATTCATTGACAGATTCGAAGCATTGAATCTTCAACTTCTTCAGTCTCCTATGCCAATCGTCTCAGCCATCAATGGCCATGCAATAGCCGGAGGATGTGTCCTAGCCTGTGCCACAGATTTCAGAATTGGATCCACTGGTCACTACAAAGTAGGCGTCTCGGAAGTCAGCCTTGGAATTATGTTTCCAGCCAGCGCATTTGAAATAATGAGAAACACGTTATCTCCTGTAGCATCAACCGAAGTCCTTCTTGCCGGCAAACTCCTGACCCCAATAGAAGCAGCAAAAGCTGGCATTCTACATAACGTGGTTTCCAAAGCACACTTACTTGAAGAAGCACTCAAGATTGCACATGAACTTGGTAACAAACCTACGAAGGCGTTCCACCACAGCAAACTTGCCCTAAACAAGTTGATGCTAAAACGTATCAAGGAAACGCGTGTAAAAGCACGGCAAGGATTCCTAGACTCTTGGTTCTCACCCGAAGTCACAGCTCAACGAAAAGGTGTCGTCACATGAGATATATCTTTTTACTCCTGCTAATTTATCCAGGATGTAACAACATAGAGCCTGTAGATATCATCTTGTACAACGGGAAAATAATTACGCTTGATGAAAAGTCTTCTATAGCTGAAGCCATTGCCATCAAAGGGCAAAGTATTTATGCGGTCGGCAAGAATGAAGTAATACAACAACTCCTCGCTGATGAAGTTTTAGACCTAAACGGAAAGACCGTTGTTCCTGGCTTTACCGACAATCACTATCACCGTATTGGTGGCGGTCCGGGCGTCGACCTATCAAGAGTCAGAAGTTTTTCAGAACTGATCTCAGCAATTGCATCGAGAGCTAGCAACACAGCACCTGGAAAGATAGTCATTACTAATAGTGATTGGCATGAAGGGCAACTCAAAGAGCAAACACTTCCATACAGAGACGATTTAGATACTGCCACCACAGAGCATCCAGTAGTAGGCGTCCGCGGTGGACATGAACTAATACTCAACACTTTTGCTCTTAAGAAATGGGGCATCGATGAATTGACCAAAGCTCCCGAAGGCGGAAGTATAGGTCGCTATCCTGACGGAAGATTAAATGGAGAGCTTGTAGATGCAGCCAAACGCCTCGTCAAACTACCAACCGAAAATCAAGCATCTAACCAACTCAGTAACCTATCCCAAGAACTAAAAAGCCTAAATGAGGTAGGACTTACAAGCATCCGCTACGGATCGGCGAGCCCGGAGTTGTACTCTGAGCTGAAGAACCTTCATAAACGTGGAGAGCTTCCACTTCGCGTCAGTGTGCTTTTACGCGCGCCACGAAACAAATCTCCAGAACAATTACTCGAAACTCTTAGGAGTTGGGACATCCACCCCAAAGAAGGTAATTCATGGCTTCGCGTAGACGGTATAAAACTAGGTGTGGATGGTGGATTCGAAGGCGGCCTGATGCGCGAACCTTATGAAGAACCATGGGGGAAAGAAGGCACCTTCTATGGCCTACAAACAATGGAAACAAATCACTTTCATGAAATAGTTCGGACACTGAATCGCGAAGGATGGCGAATCGGGACACATGCAGTCGGAGATGCTGCCATCGACCTAGTACTAGATGCTTATGAAAGCGCAAACGAGGAATCAAGCATCGTTGGTAAAAGATGGACAATCGAACATGGGTTTATTCCAAGGCCTGACCAGTTCCCACGGATGTCAAAGTTAGGAGTGCACATTACTGCCCAACACCATCTTTATGTTGCAGCGCCAAGCCTTATTCAATACTGGGGTTTAGAGCGTGCACAGTGGGTCACACCATTAAGGGCATATATTGACGCTTCTGTTCCCGTCAGCTTGGGAACAGATACTCCGGTCATACCCTATCCACCCCTATGGGTGCTCTATCATTTTATTACCCGTGACACCATCAGCGCGGGTATCATGGGAACAAAATTCAAAGTCAGTCGAGAAGAAGCTCTCCGTGCTATGAGCATTGGTTACGCCAAACTCACCTTTCAAGAAGAAGCCCAAGGCACTCTTCAACCCACGAAAAATGCTGACCTAGTCGTTCTATCGAACGACATCTTAAGTTGCGAACCAACAACAATCCGCGACATGGACGTTCTCATGACAATGGTTGGCGGAAAGGTCGTTTTCAAAAAGCAAGACAAAATGTAAAGGCAACGATTCTGT
>CAZFLB010000132.1:0-16431 GCA_964518945.1 uncultured Acidobacteriota bacterium
ACGGTAACGTCTCTCTCTAGGCGCCTATAGACCCCTAACGCAACATCTAGGCCCGCGATACAACCCGCTTTCGTGGCCACGATTACCCCCTTAGCCCTAACGGTTTGCGGAACCAAGCTCTCCGTCGTTAAGTCACCGCCGCTACCTACATCTTCGTGCAACGCTCGCTCGACGGTCTCGTCATAGAGAGTTGGCAATAGGTAGTGCTCTCGGGTTTCCGTCATATATCGACCTGATTCAATGTCCGATAATATACATTATGTTAAATACGGTAATAACAACGACAGACAGTAAACGACCTCGCCATGAATTCCTTTATTGACCACCCGTAAACTCCGTAACCTGCTTATGAAACAGGAACAGTGGGTCCGCATCTTCGCCAGGCGCAGTAAAATTGTAATTCTTACCTCGTCGGACCTTGAGGTTCATATGTCTTTTCAAGTAGTCGAACTCAAAGTTTTCAATCGATGAGAACTCGACCGTAAACGCGTCCTTATGGTTTGTTTCAAACCGAATGCCGCGCTGGTCAGCCACCAGCCTACCTTCGCATTTACCAAACCGATGTTTGTGTACCACGGTCGCTGCCACATCGAGGGACTCACCCTTCTTCGCCAGACTCACCTTAAGTTCCTGATCGTTGTCGCCCATATGAATGCGAGTCGCGTATATCTCGTACCCATCCGCCGAGACGGTCAACTGATGCTCTCCCGGACCCAGGTCTTCAATAACTAGCGGCGTAACACCCTTGTAGTTGCGATTCAGGAACACGGTTGACCCTGGCACATCGCTAGAGACACGTAGCCATGGTGGTAACCGCTCTAGCTCTACTTCTAATTTCGTTTGCTGACCGCTACGAACCCTCACTATCTCCACATAAGGCTTATAGCCCTCCTGAGAAACTTTAACTTCGTAACGACCAACGTTAAGGTCCGAGTAGACGTAAGGAAGCTGTCCTACTACCGTTCCAGAAACCGACACATCCGCGCCTTCTACACCACCCGTCACAACAAGAGCCCCGATCGGGTCAGCCCTCTTCTCTCTTGGGACATCAACTGCCTCTTCCGGCGCCGAATCCTCAACCACGGCGGGAGGAGACGGAGTATCAAGAGCCTGTGGCTCTTCATTGTCCCGAGAGGATGAAAGATACCAAATACCTAGCCCGATAGCAGCAACAACTGTTAGCGCAACAAACTTCGAGCTGCCACCACTCGGGCTTCCTGCTGTATCCTGTTCTAGCAACTTCAACTCTCGTTCATTCTAACACGCATACAGGGCGATGCTACGCACGGTTGACATTCTCCGTCACAGTTTAATCGTCTTACTGCCAACCATCGCTACCGCCTGTAACCACTATCTGTTAGAGCCCAGTACTGCCTTCCAGAGAACACCAAACCCTTCCTAGAGACCTCCCCGGTCCCAACTTCAGATTCATCTACCTCACCGAAAAACACAGTGTGATCACCCTGAGGACTTTCCCCAACAACCATGCAATGTAAGTACCCCAGGCAGCCTTCCAGTTTAGGGAACGTATACTCTTTGAACTGCTCGTCCGAATCAATGCTCGGGCGTGCAAAGTGATCAGCTACCGCCCCTTGGTCTTCTCCTAGAACATTTACCACGAACCGCCCAGACTTGATAGCCTCGTGCGCTCGTGACTCATTCATTATACAAATGAGGACTAGAGGAGGATCCAGGCTAACCGATGTAAACGAGCTAACTGTTATCCCCCTAAACCCATCCGCGCCCTGAGCCGTAACTACCACAACGCCCTGAGCGCATGTTCGCATCACATCACGAAGGGAAACCTCACTCACTCTCCCGCAACCTCTTCAAATTCAGCACTCCACGTAATGCCGATGCTCTCTCTTACCGACATCGCCGCTGGGCATGCACGCTCATGAACTTCAAGAGCTCGCTCTGCCTCCGGCTGCTTACCAGAAGGAATCTTTATCTTGTAATGAACTCGAATATTAGAGATCTTCTTTAGACCGTCGACGTCCTCGAGGTCTCCTTCTACATCAGCTTTAAGTCGATTTGGATAACTAGCTATTCCACGCACCTCCAGTGCGCGCCCAAGGGTGCCAGTCAGTCACCCACCTACCCCACCAATAATGTGGTCGAGCGTCGCCGGAAACTCCTCTTCTGGCTCCAATCCGTAGAAATCCTTGATACCTGAGTGAACCCCAAAGCGTATAGGGTCTTCAGATCCCTCGACGTAGGCACGGCGGTTGGGCCCCTTATCTTTCTCAATACGCACACGAGATGTATGTACTATCTTGGTCATAGGTCTCCTTTACGGTTAGTAACATATACATAGTCTTGCATAACATCTGACTCGTCAAAATATATAAAATAAACCATGTCTCCAGCATCGTAAAGCCGCAGCTGGGACCACTTCAAGGCCTTTTTTTCAATCTCCGATGACTTCGGCTTTCCCCAGTACAAAATAGCTCGCTCAAGTTCAGCATCAGTCCCAACCGTCAACAGCAATGGAGCCTTCTCTTGCAAACCGACTGTCACTTGATAAACAGTGGGAGTTTGAACCAGGATACGGCTTAGACGAGTATTATGCATATGGGTCCGACGAATCTCATAGCCTATCGTTCCTAAGTAAAGCGCAATCCCCAACCCCGTTGCGGTTACTACGAGAGCGGCCACTGAAATAACGAGGAGGCCCTTTGTTTTTATATAGTTATCGCCATATCGATGATCAACGAAAAAACTAAGTTCGTTTTCCTTAGCCATTGCCAATTCTCATCATAAATCCGGAAAATTTGCCTAGGCGATTTTGCCGTCGCCACACTCGCAGCTCTTTATTTCTTTTTCGTAAAAATCTCTGGATGAAGCTTACGCACATCCACCTCTTGCCCTGACACAGAGTCAAATGAAATCTCGATATCTTTTGTTGCAGGAGCGCTGCACGCAAACTCCGTGCACAACTGATAGCTAATAGAAACCTTGGCCGAGCGAGACTTTGCCGGCGCCTCCTCACTCAAACTCAGTGGAACCCGAATCATGACAGTACCTTCATATAATTCGTACGTCCCCAACGCATCCAGCTCCATTCTTTTAGCTGGTGGAAACATAGGGGCTCCGACATCCAACCCTTCCCCACTCACATCGACTTCCGTTCGGCTCGGCCTCATCTCTTCCGGACCATACAAGTGATAGCCTTCTTTGATGTCTGCAATAACAGCTATCTCGAAGATATCTCCAGCCCGAATCGGCTCCTGTGAAGTTACTAAGTCAAATTTCAGCGCATTGTTCCAATCAGGAACACCAATCTGAGCAAGTGCCAGCCCACATTGCGAAACGAGAAACCATAATGCCAAGCTAACTCGAATCATCTCCACTCCACCCATAAACCACCTACAATAAAATCGACACGGCATAAGGACAACACGGCAACCATATAATAAAGCTTTCCAAGAACTGGCTTCGACAACAAGGCTCAGCCCAAGCGGTTTTTTCGCTACTCAGGAGCCGCCTTTCTCTAGCTCATAAATCAAACCGCGTAGCGCCTCTATAACTTCACGGCCGTCGACGTCACTCTTTTTAAATGTCATCTGCAAACGAAACGAGTTACTTCTCCCACCGTACTTAAACACGAAGTTCTTAGGCCTGCCCACACGAGGCTTTCCGGCCACCTTTCTCGTTGCGTCACGGCTTAATTGGCCCGCAGAAATTTTCTCTATAAGAGCTGCCATTTTCACCTTATCATCCTGTCTAACTATCTGTGTTAGCAACGACTTAGAGGAAATGTCGGCGGCCCGACAAAGCGCCCGAATATCCTCAGGCATAGCATTCAGGCTCAAAGACTCCGTAATGCTTGTTCGAGACTTCCCTATTCGCCTAGACAGGGCTTCGTGGGTGTACTTATGCTCCTTCACCAGCTGCCCGAAGGCGTCGGCCTCTTCGAAAGGAGTTAGGTCCTTACGCTGGATATTCTCTACGAGAGCCAGTTCCATTGTTTCCGTATCGTCTACATTTCGCTCAACACAAGGCAATTCCTTCACCTTGGCCTGCAAAGCCGCCTGATACCTTCGCTCTCCAGAAACGATCTGGTATGCACCTGCGAGTCTTCGAACGATGAGCGGCTCGAGAATCCCCTTTTCCCTAATCGAAGCAGTCAGCTCGGAGAGATCTCCCATGTGCTGCCGGGGCTGATTTGGATTTGGCGCTATTTTCTCAATCGAGATCATGCGACCAATTGTCGCCCCAGCCCTTGAGCTCAACTCATCGACGAAATGCGGATCGTTGCGAAACTTAACTGTTGCTGGTAACCCTGCTTTCCTAGACACGCGCCATCACCTCTTCCGATAAACTATAGTATTCAAATGCACCACTCGAGTGCGGTGCAAAGCTGAAAATCGACTCTTTGTATGCCGGGCTCTCTTCTAAGCGAATGCTCTTACTAATTCTCGTCTTAAAAACCTTGCTCCCAAAAGCCTCATGTATTTTCGTACTAACATCTCTAGACATAGTAGTTCGCTTGTCGTGCAGAGTTATAAGTACACCAAGAACCTCGAGCTCTGGATTCGGCCGAGACTTAACCTTGTCCAACGTTTCAAGAAGGTCATCGGTTCCCTCTAGAGCATAATAGGAAGGCTGGATTGGGATCAGCAAATGGGTCGCTGCAACCAGCGCGTTCACCGTAATCAGGCCAAGCGTAGGCGGCGTGTCTACAATTATGAAATCATAAGTATCACGCACCGTATCTAGATGATCTTTCAACCGAAAGTGTGCGTCCATTTCTCCCAATAATTTACTTTCCAGTTTAGCTAGAGAAATTCGTGAAGGAATAACCGAAAGATATTCGTTATCGGACTTGTAGGTCGCCTCAGTTACGCTCGTGTCATGATCCGTCAGCACTTCATAAATAGTTTTCTCAACTCTCTCTTCACCAATAAAAGTAATTGTAGAGTTCGCCTGTGGGTCCATGTCTACGAGCAGCGTCATCTTGTTTTTCGCCGCTAACGCGGCTGAAAGATTTATTGCTGTTGTAGTCTTGCCAACCCCACCTTTCTGATTTGCAATCGTGATCACCTTAGTCATTTTTGTCCCCCACTACGACCATAGAAGTCACATTTTATACTTACCAAGTTCATCTGGACTAAGCCCTTGAAGCCATTTCTCTAGCTTCTCTGAGTCAGAAACATTTTTAAATAAATCCAGGTTACGGGCATCCTCTACTACTACCTCCTCAACGAAGATAGGAGCTTTCGTGCGTAAAGCAACGGCAATAGCATCGCTTGGGCGTGCGTCAATCGCCATTGTCTCACCATTGCGTTCCAGATAAATCATCGCATAGAAAGTGTTATCACGTAGTTCACTAACAACAACTCGTTCCACACCGGCGTCAAATTGATTTAGCATGTTGGTTATCAAATCATGAGTCATCGGCCGCGGTGTCGCGACATTTTCTATCTGAAGAACAATTGCATTTGCCTCAAATACACCAACCCAAATCGGCAATATTTTTTTCCCGGTCTTGTCTTTAAGGATGACGATCGGCATGTTAGTAACGGGGTCGATCATAAGTCCGTTGATCTGCATCTCGACTTCCATAAATAGAACCTTTCCTTGACCCCAGGCAGGTTTTCCCAATATAGGGGCTAACTAAATGATTGTCAACAATATTTAGTGGATCGATTCCCCAAACAGGCTATTTGGGCCCGCGCGTGTAATTTCGACAGGTATTATAGTACCGACAGGTGCAGAACCGGCGAAATTCACGACACGGTTGTGTGGGCTTCGACCAGAAAACTCGTCCGGAGATTTTCGACTCCGACCTTCCACTAGAACGTCTTGTTTTTCACCAACAAGGTTCTGATTTTTTCGGAGTTGTATGCGTTTTTGATACTCCTGCAATCGAGCAAGTCGCTCAGTTTTAATTTCCTCAGGAACGTCATCGCATTGTTCACGTTCGGCAAAAGTATAAGGACGCTCAGAGTATTTGAACGAATAGATCCCATCGAAACCGATCTCTTGTATAAGTGATAATGTATCGTCAAAGTCCCGCTGGGACTCTCCTGGAAATCCAACAATCAGGTCCGTCGTAAATGCAATATCTGGAACAGACGCTCTGGCGAGTGCGACTTTGCTTATGAATTCTTCACGACTGTAGCCTCGATTCATTCGCGCAAGAATATCTGTCGAACCCGACTGCGCCGGTAAGTGCATATGGGGGCATAGTTTAGGGAGATCTCGATATCGAGCGATTAGAGGGTCTCCGAAGTCTTTAGGATGAGGACTTGTAAACCGAATACGACTAATTCCTTCAACAAGGTGCGCCGCATCCAATAGATCCTCAAACGTAGCGCCGGTTCCTTCCTCCCGGTAGGAATTGACGTTTTGTCCCAATAGCTGAACTTCTTTATACCCAGCTTCTGCCAATACTTGAACTTCTTTGACTACACTTTTTATCGAACGACAACGTTCACGGCCGCGCGTAAACGGAACAATGCAAAACGTACAAAAATTATCACAGCCCTCCATTATGGTAATGTACGCTTTCACTCCACTGACACGCTCTATTTGTTCAGGAGGTATGTCAAGACTTTCAGGGTGTCGCCCTATCTCTATCACCTTCTCCTGTTTCCCTATCACTCTTGCGAGTACCTCAGGCAGGTACGAAATACTCTGAGTACCTAAAACGAAATCGACAAACGGGGCCCTATCTATTACATACTGCCCCTCCTGTTGCGCCACACAACCAGCGACTCCAATGAAGACTGAATCATTTTGTTTTAAGGCCGCATAACTACCCAGTTTTGAAAACACCTTTTCTTGTGCCTTTTCACGCACACTACAGGTGTTAAGAATTATTACGTTGGCAGTCTCAGGAGAAGATGCCGGTGAGTACCCCATCCGAAGTAAGCCGCCAGACATCTTCTCAGTGTCATGAACATTCATCTGGCAGCCCCAGGTTTCGATGAAAAATCGACCTTGATTCATTATTTTATTTTTTTAGTTATGCTTGCCTATTTTATCATTGATGAGTTGCCTAGCATGTTCACGAGCACTCTCCGTCACTGCAGCACCTGCTAACATCCTAGCAATCTCGGCTATTCTTTCATCCTGATCCAAACGAGAAATACGTGTCTCAATCCGACCATCAGTCTCAACTTTATTAATTCTGAAGTGCGATGGTGCAAAGCTTGCGATTTGAGGCAAGTGCGTTACACAGATTACCTGATGCCTTCCTGATAATTCAAACAACTTTTCTCCGACGACATCAGCAACCCTACCTCCTATTCCAGCATCCACCTCATCAAAAACAAATACTTTTGGCTGCTCATCTTTAGCCGTAACAGCTTTTAATGCAAGCATAAATCGAGAGAGTTCCCCCCCGGAAGCAACACGGGAAAGAAGGTTGGGCTCCTCGCCAGGGTTCGCAGAAAACAATAGCTCCGCTATGTCAAGTCCGCTGTCTCGCCAATCACAAGAAGACATGCGAATTCGAAAATCTGCCTTCTCCAATGAAAGGGACGCAAGTTCTTTAATAACAACAGTTTGCAGCTTTTTTGCTGCATTAGATCGCATTCGTGACAACTCACCAGCTAACTCATTATATTTATCACGGCTTGAGTTATACCTAGTTCTTAGGCTTGCAAGCGTTTCGGCCAGGCCCTCAAAATTCTTTAGCTCAAGCGCACATTGTTCACGCTTTTCGATTGCGGTCTCAATGGTACCCCCGTACTTCTTTTTTATTCGCTCCAGTATCGCGAGTCGGGATTGAATCTCATCCAATTTTCCCGGTTGTACTTGAACCTCCTCACGGTAGTCGCGGAGACGAAGAGCAAGGTCCTCGAGCTGTCCAACCACTCCTTCGCGTTCCTTCACATACTCCTTCCATGAACTATCTATATCAGACAACTCATCAACTCCCTTAAAGATACCAGACAGCCTAGACAGAACAGATGTGTCCTCTTCGTATAGCTCACGGTAGACACCATCAGATAACGTTTTGAGTTTTTCAGCATGTGACGCTAGGTTTCGCTCTTGTATTAAACGCTCTTCTTCTCCAGCGGAGAGCTCTGCTTTCGATAGTTCGCTCAGTACAAACTCACTCAACTCTTTTCTCGAATCTCGCTCCTTGTTCGCTCGCTCACAGTCTTCTAACTCTCTTGCTATTTGTTCTGCATCTCGAAATGCAGAAGTAACCTTTGCCCGAAGTACACCGGAACCACCGTAACGATCCAGCAACTCAAGAGCCGCATTTGGACGCAAGAGCGAAAGATTGTCGCCTTGCCCATGTATGTCCACCAAGTATCCAGCAATATCACGTAGCACCGAACGAGAACTCGACCTACCGTTGATATAGACCTTCCCCCGCCCATTCTGAGTGAGTTCCCTCCTAATCACTAGTTCTGAATCTACCGGCACACCAGCATCATCAAGGCGTAAGCTTAAACCTTTCGACATGGGCTCTATTTCAAATCCAACTTCTACAAAGGCCGCTCTAGCGCCAGATCTTACAATGTCACCCGAAGCACGATTTCCAAGTGCTAAACCAAGAGAATCAATCAGAATAGACTTTCCTGCCCCGGTCTCACCAGTTAACAAATTGAGACCCGGCTCTAGATCAATCGCTATTTGATCTATGACAGCGATATTTTCAATACGAATCCATCGAAGCACAATTGAAACCTACCACAAACTACCAGATTCGTTGACAGAACCCAAGTTATTGTGGTATGTAAACACCATAGTTACAGTATCTTGTACCTCTAGATACCTTGAATTAATCATGGAGATCGGGCTCTAGTCCTTGCAAGAAATTAGTACGTCTACTATCGAGACATCACAACAACTTAATATATTTGATCTGGTCCTTCACTCAGGACCAATTTCTCTATCCGTATTGCTAATCCTGCTAGCCTTTTCACTGGTTTCGTGGGCCGTTGTTCTTACAAAGTGGACCACACTGCGTAAAGCCGAAGCACATTCACTTGCTTTTCTGGACATCTTTCGTAAGAGCAAAAGATTTTCCGAAGTCCACGCAGTCTGCCATGAGCTTCGAGTTAGCCCTCTCGCAGGACTTTTCTTGGCTGGTTACAATGAAATCAACCTCCAACTGAAATCAAATGATGATTCTGAGACTAATGCACGCGTAACGAATCTAGATAGCATTGCCCGCGCATTAGCAAGAGCTTCCAGCGCTGAGACTCTTAAACTTGAAAACCGACTGACGTTCCTTGCTACTACCGGAAGTGCAACCCCATTCATTGGATTATTTGGCACAGTTTGGGGAATCATGAATGCTTTCCAACAGATCGGTGCCGTTCAATCAGCGAATATTAGTGTAGTTGCGCCAGGAGTTAGTGAGGCATTAATCGCAACAGCTGCTGGCCTTGCCGCAGCCATTCCAGCCGTTATTTTTTACAATCTATTCACGAACTGGGTAAAACGAATCTCAACACAAATGGACGATTTCACGCTAGAGTATATTAGTATCATAGAGAGAAATTTCACCTAATACAGAAAACGTTTTGCAAGTAAATAGTTCGGGTAACGAATCGAACCGAGGGAGCTCATTGGGCGGCTCAGCTACCGCGCTACTGCTCTCAAGACGCAGTAATCCCTCGAACACCACGCTCTCGGACATCAATGTCACCCCCTTTGTCGATGTAGTTTTAGTTTTACTGATTATTTTCATGATTACTGCTCCTATGCTGATGCGTTCAATGGACGTAAGTCTTCCCTCAGCAACCCTAAGGCAAGAGTCTCCATCAGAGCGCACAGTCGTAACTCTCGACGCTCAAGGACGCACCTTTATAAACAATCAGGCAGTAAACATAGAACTACTGGAAGATCAGATTAAACAACGGGTAGAAGTTGAGAGTCTTCGTTTGGCATACCTTAGGGCAGATGAAACGCTACAATACAAGGAAATCATTAAGATCATGGATCTAATCAAACGAGCTGGCGTCGACACCGTGGGCTTGGTCTACATGTATCCAGAGGAGAAGGGTTTTTGAAATTAACAGACCCATTCAGAAAAATGTTGATGTGGTCTCTTGTTGTGCATTCCTCCCTGCTTACGTCGTTTGCATTAGGTTCGTATCTTCTACCGAACGAACAGATCCTGCCTCCCCCAAGCGTAGGAATGTTTGTCAACTTGCCAGCATCCGGCGTCAACCGAGGTTCGGGCGCAAGTGCTCCTGCTCCAACGGAACCTGTTGAGCCGGAAGCCACTCCAGAGCCCGAACCAGAACCAAAACCGAAACCCAAAGTTGTCAGGCCAAGTAAAGAAGTACGTGAGGAGATTCCACAACCAGATGCTCCAGTCAAAAAAAAGCAACGCTGGGAAAGAATAGAGGAATCAACTGGGCTCGTGGGCGCAGATGCTGCCACGGGTGACTCCGATGTGCTGCAAGAATCAACTCGTGCTATACCCGGGATTGGACTGGGTGGAACTCCTGGCGGCTCAGCGTTCGATCAAGATTTCGAATACGCGTACTACGTACAACAGATGTTAGGACGTATTCACCAACATTGGCAAAGAATGGCAGTTCGCGGCACCGCAATTGTTACGATTCAGTTCACAATTCTTAAGGACGGATCGCTTTCGAATGCAGGCGTTGAACAAACATCCGGCGTTTCTGTTCTTGACCGTGCAGCACTACGAGCCGTGTTGCTAGCAGACCCTATGCCACCACTACCTAACTCATATCCGAGAGATAATGTTGGGGTTCATCTACGATTCACCTATTCTGAGAATTATTAGGCATCTAAACCAATGAAACATTTGATAAGAGCAGCGATACTAATGGGAGCGTTCTTTGCTACAACTTTCATTTTTGATGCGCCAACATTTTCAGTAAATGCCATTCATGAATCAGCTTTTGCACAAACAGGACAGGACTGGTATTTCAACATCACTGATCCCGGACGCTCTGTTCGGATGGCAATACCAAATTTCGAAATCGGCACCCCAGACGCAAACTCAGTTTCCGAAACTATTTCAACCGTTGTATGGAACGACATGGAATTTGCATCGGTATATCGACTTGTACCGAAACGTAATTATCGAATTGCACAGTCCAGTGAAAACACTAGGGGTATTGATTTTTACCAATGGGAGTCTATAGGAGCAGACATCCTTATCAAAGGTGTTACTGAGATACAACGCGAGAGGCTCGTCACCGAGGTTAGAATTTATGCGATTCGAGCTCAAGAAATGGTATTCGGAAAGCGTTACGAGGGCCCCGCGTCCGCAGCTCGACGGATGGCCCACCGGATAGCAGATGACATCTTGATTCAAGCCGGGAATTACCGAGGGATCAATCAAACAAAAGTCGCATATACAAGCGACCGCCGTGGTGAACGCAGTAAGGAAATCTATCTTATGGACTACGACGGATTCTCTCAACAACCACTTACTGCAAATCGCTCATTGAATCTCACTCCTACATGGTCTCCAGATGGGCAATCCCTTGCATATATCTCCTATCGAACCGGGACCCCTTCGCTACATCTAGCACATATTTACGAAGGGCGAGGTGAGCTATTCGATACAGGCGGAGGAATGGCTCTCAACCCTGCGTGGTCCCCGGATGGAACTCGACTTGCGTTCACAGCAACCCACGAGGGCAATTCCGAACTTTATCTAATAAATGCCGACGGTACTAGATTGCAAAGACTCACACACCACCCAAGCATCGACACATCGCCCTGCTGGTCACCAACAGGAAGAGAAATCGCTTTTACTTCCGATCGAACTGGCTCCCCACAGATTTATGCCATGGACAGTGACGGCTTAAACCTAAGACGTGTATCGTACCAGGGCAGATATAACGACTCGCCGAGCTGGTCTCCGTCGAGACAATACAGTGAAATTGCATATGCGTCACGGATTGAAAGAGGCCCATTCGATATTGTTGTGTACAACTTTGCGACCAAGCAAACTCGCCAACTAACGACAGGAAGAGGAAGTAACGAAAACCCGGATTGGTCACCTAACGGACTTCATCTCGTTTTTACTTCTAGTCGCACAGGGTCAGAACAGGTTTATACTATGAATCGTGATGGTAGCAACCAAAGAAGATTAACCAGAGAAGGTAACAATAAAACACCTAGATGGGGGCCCATCTCCTAAGGGAATTCCTGAGAGACTTAGACAGGAGGAGACAGTTGAAAAATAAATATTCACTCGCCTACTTGATTTTATTTGCTATATTCGCATTTTTAACTACTAGCTGTGGTGGAAAGGCTAACCGTCCTCCTGCCGTTGCATCAGAGCCTCCGATAGAAGCTGAAGAGACCGCTCCAGAAGAGACCGCTCCGGAAGAGCCTCGTGCCCCATCTTCACCCGCACCACGGTCTAGCGGGAACCTTGTTAGGCAACCCGACCCTCTTGGCATTGAAGAAAAAACACTCGATGAGATCAACACTCTCCAACCGTTCGAAGACGTTCATTTTGAATTTGACAGTGCTACTGTCGACATTGCTGGAAGAGGCATCCTTAATGACCATTCTAGAATCTTGAAGCAATATCCAAACATGACGATTCTAATCGAAGGGCATTGCGACGAACGAGGTACTGTGGAGTACAATCTCGCATTGGGAGAACGGCGTGCAAACTCAGTCCAAAACTACCTGATAAATTTGGGGATCGCGGCACATCGTATGCGGATCATCACTTACGGGAAAGAGTTCCCCCTTGACTCTGGACACAACGAGAGCGCATGGACAGCGAACCGTCGTGCACGGTTTGAAATAACTGCAAAGTAATTACTCGATAGGCTTTACCACAAGGAGGCTGACGTGAATAAACATTTTATGATCACGACAGCGATTGTAATCGCCATCGCTAACTCATTCATCTCAATAGCTGATTCAGCTCAGCGGGACAGGGATAACATCATTGCTCAGTTGCGCCAGATTCAAGCGCAACTGCAAGAAATTCAAAACTCTAATTCCACTCTCGCGCAAGTTGTCCTTGAGCTAAAAGCTCAATATGAAGGCCAACAATATACTCTTCAAAAGACTCTCGCAGACTCCAAATTATCTATAGAGGAACTGAATCATGACCTTTCCATCTTGTCGGCACGCGTTAATGAAACCAATGAACGAGTTGGAAATCTAAGACAAGAGCTTTCCTCAATGCGCCAAAGCCAACAACCGTTGCTACTGCCAACTCCGGGAAACGACAGCGAGGAAGATAGCAACAACACAACAGAAGATGGAGAAATTGACCCTGACGCTACGCCTGAGCCACCGACAGTGCTTGGTCCCAGTGTGTCCGACATCTACAATCAGGCAAGGCTTGATTACACTCAGGGTCGTTACGCACTTGCAGTCTCAGGATTTGAGGATGTTATCACCACAGACAAAGGTGGCGACCTAGCAGATAACGCACATTACTGGATTGGCGAAAGCTATCTAGCGCAACGCCAACACACAAAGGCTATAGGGTCTTTTGATACTGTAATCAACGAATATCCAGACAGTAACAAGCTTTCGGACGCCTATCTAAAGAAAGGTATCGCCTTTCAAAGCATCGATAAAATTGAAGAGGCAATGGCTATTTACCAATTAGTAATCGACCAGTTTCCGAGAACTCCTTATGAAAGTATTGCGCGTTCTCGTCTTGACGAATTGATGCGCACTACTTTGCCCCCTAGGTAATTATGTTATCTTTCACTAATACGGTAAATACGGAGGCTTAAGCAAATCAGATGAGAGGTGTTAACAAAGTCCTGCTTATAGGAAATCTAGGCCGTGACCCTGAGGTTCGATACACTCAAGGAGGCACTGCAGTAGCGAACCTAAACCTTGCGACGACTGACTCGTGGAAAGATGCGCAAGGACAACGCCAAGAAAAGACTGAGTGGCATAAAGTCGTAGCATGGGACAAATTGGCGGAAATCGCAAAGGAGTACCTTACTAAGGGAGACAAGGTCTATATCGAAGGAAAACTACAGACTAGATCTTGGGACGACAAATCAGGGAACAAGCGGTACACCACTGAGATCCGAGCTGAGCAGATGTTAATGCTGGGAGCTCGTGGCGGTGAAGCTGGCACTCAAGATTCCAGCTCAGCAACAAGTGCACCTGATGAGTTTGCGCCAGCACCGTTCGAAGCGTCAGATGAGGATGTGCCTTTTTAATGCCGCATCTATTTTGGAACTGCTGATTCTGTCTAAGAGTTTCGTTTAAGGGCTTTGCTACCCTTACCACTCACTAAAAAACAATCTCAAACTTGGTATTGAAGCGTTCCGCATAATCGACTACCTGTGTAGGATTTGGATCAACATTGAGAATGACAAACTCTGCTCCTGGGGGTGTCAACAGATATCGATCCAAAGAATGCCAAGTCCCTGTTTTATACACAAACCCTTTTTGGGGATTAATTAAAAACGCCCGGACCTGATCTGGGTCTGGAGTATCATCTGGATCTTCTGGGTTAGTTGGCGGTGCCACTGCTACCGCTGACGGAGGCCCGCCAAGCGGAAGAAAGGCCTGAGTGACATTAAAATGACGCTCTAAGAGTGAAAACGTCCTCGTTGCATACGGCTGCCAAATCGCATCAATAGTCATTCGACCATCGATCTTGAACTCCGTGGGAAAAAAGAGCCGCTCGTCCGCAGGGGTTGATTTCACCTCAATCAGTTCACCAAACGGTTTGAAAGATTCTTCGGTCATTGGCTCTACCTGTAATTTATGAATTGTTTCCAATATCCCTCCTGACATATTTTACCAACCTTCAAGTTAGTTGAAATCGAGACACTTTTCGGTAAATATTTTTGCGAGATTCAGCAACAATACTAACAAATCTTGTGGACGCTCAACGACAGCACTCTGACAAAGTACTAAGTCTTAAAACGGCCCCAAACTAATAACCTGCGCAATCACTAAACCACTAACTGCCACCCCTAAAATCCGCCAAAACAGCGGCATATAGAACTTCAACCAGGTACTCAGCCGCACACGACCAATCACGAGCGTTGCCATAAAGTAACCCGATGTTGGAAATATGATGTTCGTGATTCCGTCCCCCCAGTGGGTGGCAAGTACGACAACCTGCCGAGTCAAACCGACAAGGTCTGCCAGAGGAATTAGTATAGGTAAGGTCAACAAACATTGACCGCTTCCCGAAGGCACCAAAAAATTAAAAGATGTTTGAGCCAACAAAATACCAACAGCAGACAGACTATTCGGAAGTACCGCAATCGACCCGGCCAAATAGTACACAACCGTATCTAGAATCATCCCCTCTGCCATCACTACGGAAACCCCTCGAGCCATCCCAACAATTAATGCTCCAGTCAGCATTTCTTGAAAAGATTTATTCAAGTTACTGCAAATTTGATTGAGACGATGCCCAGCGATGGATCCAACCGTAACGGCCATGCCAATGAACAAACCTGATAGCTCAATGAATCCTAAACCAAATTTTAAGACCGAAAAAATGACACTAAAAAACAAACCTAGAGTGACAACAGCAGCGAACTTTTGCCGTCCTGAGAAATCAGTATCGTTTAATCCATCCGTTGACATTGTTTCACGGATAGCTGCATCCACTTTTTTGTTCAATGCTTGACTCGAATCATTCTTCACTCGACTTGCATAGCGCATAACAAAAGCGATTGACAACACCTGAATCACAACAAAATAGATACTTCGATACCAAGCCCCCGAATACATAGGGAGCTCCGCAACCATATGGCCCACTCCTATCGTCGAAGGAGAAGTGATTCCAAACGCATAGCCAAGAGAGGTTGAAAGGACTACCATAGCGGTCGCGGTTACACTGTCATACCCCAAACCCAGCATTAACGGCAAGATAATCGGCATATATGCAATCGACAGCTCCGGAACTCCGATGAACGCTGCGATAGTCGAAAACACTACCATCACCGCCGGAATAACTAATTCAATACGTCCCCCCACAAAATCAATCAGCTTTCGAATTCCAAAATCAATTACCCCTGTTCGTCGTATCGCTCCCACTGAACCTCCGACTAACAATGTCAGAAATACCACTGTAGAGGCCTCACTTAACCCCACAGGGACGGCTGTCATCACGTCCATAAACCCTACTGGAGTCTGTTCAATACGCTGATAGGAACCGGCAACGACCACTTCCCTTCCCGTCGGCAATACATCGCGCTCATATGAGCCTGCCGGCACAACCCAAGTCAGAGCGGCGACAATCAGGATAAATGCACCTAAGATCACATAGATGTCGGGAAACTCTCTACGAGTTTTTCGCTTTGAATTCGTCATCGAACTGCAGCCTCCTGCAACATATGATCTCGACTGCTATTTAAAAATTATATCAAAGCGTTACCAAGTAACCGAGGCTTGGAGACCTTTAACGGCCTTACTATAAACCGGGGTTACTGCAACTGTCTCAGAGATCATCAGATCTACAAGCGCACCAATTCCCATGCCAACAAAGCCGTATACCCCAGCAAAAAA
>CAZFLB010000133.1:0-18841 GCA_964518945.1 uncultured Acidobacteriota bacterium
ATGTTGATGCTAGGTGGGAACCTTTAAAGCGTCTAACCTAGTTTTTAGAACAGCAAGGAGTCTATTCGAAATATGGCCAATCCGAAAAGGCGGCACTCGCGGAGCCGACGGGGAAAACGGCGAGCACATGATTCTCTGAAAACCTTGTCGTTGTCAGAGTGTCCAAATTGTCACCAATCTAAACATCCGCACCAAGTCTGCCCCAGTTGTGGGCATTACCGTGGTGCTCAGGTCATGGAAGTCAAGGAAATCTGACTTTTATTGATAGTAAACCGTGTAGAGGGAGTGCTCTTCGTTTGGGCGGTTTCGTTTCGTGTAACTAGAACCATTAAACAACACTAATGCCAGGTTCAGATAAAATCGCGTTTTTGTTTCCAGGCCAAGGCTCTCAGGCGGTTGGTATGGGAAAGAGAGCTTTTGAGTCATGTAAGCGATCACGTGACGTATTTACTGAGTGTGATGATGCTCTTGGATTTTCATTGTCGAAACTTTGCTTCGAAGGACCTAGTAGTGACCTTTCACTCACGATAAATACACAGCCGGCTATTTTGGCAACGAGTATTGCGTTGTTTGGTATCTTAGATGAGCTTGGAGTTAAGCCTGATTTCGTTGCGGGGCATAGCCTCGGAGAGTATTCTGCTCAAACCGCAGCAGGAGGAGTGGCTTTGCGGGATGCAGTAACCTTAGTGCGAAACCGGGGACGTTATATGCAAGAAGCTGTCCCACTGGGTACTGGCTCGATGGCGGCTATTCTCGGTATGCGCGCAGAGGAAGTTGCTGAGGTATGTAGGGACGTTAGTGATGATGGTGTCGTGGAACCAGCGAACTTGAATGGAGCGGGGCAGATAGTAATTGCAGGACATAGGGTGGCAGTAGAAAAGGCCTGCGAGTTGGCTAAGTCACGAGGTGCACGTCGCATATTAAATTTGCCGGTTAGTGCTCCATTTCATTGTAGATTAATGAAACCCGCTGAGGTTAAGCTGAAACATGACTTAGCTACTATTAAATTTTCTAGGTTGATGGTTCCATTGGTTAACAATGTTGATGCTAAGTTGGTCATTGATGGGGAAGACAGTCGTGATTCTCTTGTTAGGCAGGTATGCTCTTCGGTGCGATGGGAAGAAAGTGTCCAGTTGTTGGCTAAGTTAGGTGTCCAGCGTTTCATTGAAATAGGACCCGGCAAAGTCCTAAGCAGTCTAGTTAGGAAGATCGTAAGTAACGCTGACACAATGTCAGTGAGCTGTCCAGAGAGTGCCGAGCGGGTATCTGAGGTTTGTGTTGTCTGAGTGGAAAGAAAAAGTCGCATTAGTGACTGGTGGGACGCGAGGAATCGGGCGTGCCATTGTTACAGAACTTGCTAGGTTGGGAGCAACCGTGGTCTTGACTGGTCGAGACAGCGAAGTAGCAAGGACTGCTGGAAACGATATTTCAGGTTCAGTTCTGGGACTCCCGATGGACGTGTGTGAACGAACGACTGTTGACAATACAGTAAAGCAAGTACTTGAGGCTTATGGCCGCATCGATATCTTAGTTAACAACGCGGGTATTACTAAAGATGGCCTATTTCTGCGAATGAGTAAGGATGACTGGGACAGTGTTATAGCAACTAATCTGAGTGGATTGTACAATTGCAGTCAAGCCGTGTTACGTACAATGATCCGGCAACGTTCTGGTCGGATTATTAATATAAGTTCTGTGGTTGGTTTGATGGGAAATGCAGGCCAGGCAAATTATGCTAGTTCTAAGGCTGCTGTTCTTGGTTTTACAAAAGCATTGGCCCGAGAGGTTGCCTCTCGAAATATTACGGTGAACGCGGTTGCACCTGGTTACGTCAGTACAGATATGACGAAAGAACTCACGGCGGAGGCCACTTCCAAACTTCTGGAAAACATACCCCTGCAGCGAATTGGTCAGCCTGAAGAAGTTGCTGCCGCTGTATTATATCTAGCATCAGATGATGCGAATTATGTTACAGGTCAAATATTACATGTTAATGGCGGTTTATATATGTAAGGAGGTTTTTAAATGAGCAATGTTTCTGAAAAAATTAAAGGTATTATTGTAGAGCAACTTAGTGTGGAGTCAGAGCAGGTAACAGACGAGGCATCCTTCGTGGACGACCTCGGGGCAGATTCTCTAGATTTGGTTGAGCTTGTGATGGCGCTCGAAGAGGAATTCGGCCTAGAGATTCCTGATGGAGATGCAGAAAAGATAACACGTGTAAAGGACGCTGTGTCCTATATTACAGAGCACGAGTCTTCATAGCGAGTTCGTTTTGAGTCGTCGCGTTGTTGTGACCGGAGTGGGGCTTGTCTCCGCGCTTGGCGTTGGGACTCGGTGCACTTGGGAAAAGATTCTAAGGGGTGAGTCAGGTGTTGGTCCGATCACTCATTTTGACGCATCTTCCTTCAGTGTCCGGATTGCTGGAGAAGTGAAAAACTTCGACCCGCTCGAATTTGTAACAAAGAAGGATGTCAAAAAGATGGACACCTTTATACAGTATGCTCTGGCTGCGTCAACCTTTGCAGTTAATGACGCGGAGCTGATAATTGATGACACGAATGCAGAACGTGTCGGGGTGCTTATCAGTTCAGGTATTGGTGGTTTTGCTACAATTGAGCGGGAACACACAAATCTCATTAACGGCGGACCAAGAAAAATATCCCCATTTTTCATACCAGCAATTATTATTAACCTTGCCGCGGGACAAGTTTCGATTCGATTCGGAGCGAAAGGACCAAGTTCAGCTACCGCTACAGCCTGTGCTGCTAGTGCTCATGCAATCGGCGATGCGATGAAAATTATCCAGCGCGGTGATGCTGATGTGATGCTTGCAGGTGGTTCGGAGGCCGCCATTACACCTATGAGTGTGGGCGGTTTTGCGGCGATGAGAGCACTGTCGACCCGAAACGAGGACCCCAGTACGGCATCTAGGCCATTTGATAAAAATCGTGATGGTTTCGTCGTGGGAGAGGGCGCAGGAATTATTGTACTAGAAGAATTGAACTGTGCTCGACAGAGAGGGGCTCCAATTTATGCTGAGGTGGTTGGCTACGGAATGAGTTCCGATGCGTATCATATGACGACACCTTCTGACGATGGCGACGGTGCTGTCAGGGTAATGCAAAATGCGATACAAGATGCTGGTGTTGCGGCGAGCGACATTCGATATATTAATGCTCATGGAACATCCACTCAATACAATGATCGAACGGAAACGAAGGCAATCAGAACCGTATTCGCAGAATTCGCAGACTCATTGTCGATAAGTTCAACGAAATCGATGACGGGGCATTTACTGGGTGGAGCAGGAGGGCTTGAGGCCGGAATAACAGTGTTAGCTTTGAGGGAACAGGTGGTCCCTCCTACGATTAATTATGATCTGAAGGATCCTGAATGTGATCTTGATTATGTTCCGAATCGGTCCAGACAGTTGGAATTTGAGTACGCTATGTCAAATTCATTTGGTTTCGGAGGGACAAATGCGGCGTTGTTGTTCAAGCGCTTTACTGAGGATAGTTGATCTTAGATACTAAGAAAAAGTTGATAGACGTTTGTGAGCATTATGAGTGAATATTAATGCAAGACGTATTTGACTACATACGTCGGCTTATTGACATTCCATCCGTTTCCGGTAGCGAGCATGAGATCTCGTTTTTTTTGGAGCGCGATCTTCGACAAAAAGGTTTTTCCGTAGTCTTACAGGAAGTTACTGCAAATAGGTCAAACGTATATGCGACGCACGACGGTTTTCCAGCAAAAGTAATTCTTTGCACGCATATTGATACTGTTCCACCATTCATTCCAAGTTCTGAAGATGGCCAACACATCTATGGTCGTGGTTCGTGCGATGCAAAAGGTATCATCGGTTCAATGATTTGGGCAGCGCTTGCTTTAAAGAATGCTGGTATAAAGGAGATTGGCCTTTTGTTTGTTGTTGGAGAGGAAGTAGACAGTATTGGGGCCAACGTAGCAAATGCTCTTCCGAGTGTTGCTAATTACGTGATTGTAGGCGAACCGACAGAGAATTTATTGGCAAGTGGTCATAAGGGCGGATTCAAATTCAGACTAACGGCAACGGGAAAGGCGGCTCATTCTGCGTATCCGGAACTCGGTGATTCAGCTATACACCGGTTAATTGCGTTGGTTTCAGAACTTCAAAAACTCGATTGGGGATGGGATGAACTTCTCGAAAGTGCGACTATTAACATTGGGACAATAGAGGGCGGTGTTGCAGCAAATGTATTTGCACCTTCAGCTACAGCAGATGTTTTTGTTCGAGTTGTAGGGAAGGTAATTGACGTTGAAGATAAATTGAAAATGGTTCTCTCGCGCCACCCACAAATTACATACGAAATAATCACCAGTGCTGATGCAGTTTACTGTGAAACGGTTCCCGGTTTTGACATTCAGCCGGTATCATTTGGTACAGATATTCCTGCATTGAAAACTTTTGGAAAGGCAATTCTGATCGGCCCGGGATCAATCCATGATGCACATACTGACGGAGAGAAAATCCGAAAAGATGATGTTGTTGCAGCCATTAAGTATTATCAGTTGATCGTAAAAAGTCTGATCGAACGATTGGATTAGTAGTAATCAGAACAACTCATGAAGTAATGACATAGCGGGCAGACTAATTTGCACCGATTCTCGATCAGGCTCGAAGAACAGTTCGGACAAGTTCGGACGAGTCGGTCGACGTCTATCATCTGTTTGTTGTCATCTGCAGATGATTCTTGATTGTTATTGGATTCGGTTTCTTTCAAGTTTACTCGAGACTACTGCTTTAAATCGAGGCTCGGAACGCAAGGGGTCGAATTCTACTGCTTTTTGTGCCCTACTTTGTCGTGGAGGATCGATTTCGATTGCAGTTTGAAGTGCGTCAATTGCGGAGTGCTTGTCACCGAGTTGTGCATAAGCTATCGCCAGATTGTAAAAGGCTTCGTCACAATCGGGGCGTTGTTTCAGAGAGCCCTTGAGGTCGCTGATCGCGTCGAGTGTCCGGTCGAGTTGTAGAAGTAGAATCCCTCGATGAAGTAGTGCGCTGTGGTCTTCTGGCGAGATCAATAGTGCCTTTTTAAATGCTGTCATAGCCGCTTCGTAGTTGAGTCCATTGTAGTACGCGATACCTTTAAGTACGTGGGCGTCAACGCAATCCGAAGAAATTGATAACATCTCATCAGCAACGCCGAGGGCAGCCTCTTCGTTTTCTATTTCAAGGTACGCTGTGCCTTTTGCCAGTCTCGCATCTAGCTTACAGGGTTCGGCTGTTATCGCACGATCGTATTGCTTAATTGCTTCGGGCCATCGCTTGAGGTCAGATAGTACTGTTCCAAGATTGTAATGGACATCACTGCTGTCCGGAGTAAATCGAAGAACTTGGACGAAGCTTTCTAGGGCTTCATCCAAGCGGCCCAACTCCCGCAGAACAATCGCGCGATTATGTAATGCACCTAGATGATTCGATTTATATGATAGGGCTTTGTCATAGTCAGACAAGCTCTTGTGGAGGTTTTCTAGGAGGTCATGTGCGACTCCACGGTTGAAATAGGCGATGTAAGATTTTGGGTTCAAGGACAATGCGCGATTAAGGTAGCGAATAGCCTTTGTTAGATCGTTATTATCAATTGCTTTTACGCCGAGGTCGACATATCGCTCGGAAAGAGAGGTATTTGCCATCTGTATAAAACGGAGAATAGCCCTGTTAACCCATTGGGTGCAAATGATATCTGAGTGAGATGGTTTGATAGGATATTGCCTTGTCTACTCGAAATGCACGTTTGCTTAAATGGTATCGGAAGAATAAACGTCCACTTCCTTGGCGAGAGAGTTGTGATCCTTATCTTGTCTTAGTGTCAGAAATAATGTTGCAGCAGACAAAGGTCAAAACCATGCTGCCATTTTTTAAACGTTTCATTGTACGTTTCCCCAACATCTTTTCTTTGGCGGCGGCTACCGAAGACAATGTCGTGGCGAATTGGTCCGGCCTTGGTTATTACCGTAGGGCAAGGTGGCTTCATCGAACCGCAAAGATTATTGTAGGTAAATATTCTGGGAGATTTCCAGATGATGTAACGTCTTGGCTGGAACTGCCGGGCGTCGGACGGTATACGGCTGGTGCAATCGTTTCTATCGCCTTTGGCAAACGAGCTCCGATTTTGGATGGTAATATTGCGCGCGTTTTGTCTCGTTGGTTTGTTGTACGAGGAGACGTGCGTAACGGTGAAACGAATCGAGAGCTTTGGAAACTAGCGGAAGAGGTTCTTCCGTATCGCTCAGTATCAGACTTTAATCAAGCATTGATGGAATTAGGTGCTTTAATCTGTACGCCGAAAAAGCCGGCGTGTGACAATTGTCCCGTCAAATCTGATTGTAAAGGCCGAGCATTGAATATGGTGGAAATATTGCCAGAGGTTGTCTCTACGCAAATTTACGAAAAATCCGAGATGGTGGTTGGTATCATCGAGAGACGTGGAAGATTCCTTATGTTTTCTCGAGAGAATGTTGGCCTAATGGAAGGTTTATGGGAATTCCCGATTGGCGAGTGCCGCAAACAAGAGGATCCAATAAATGCAATAAACAGGGTGGGGAAAGAGGATTATGGTCTTGAATTTAAGGTGGTTGACAACATAGGTACTTTGAGTCATAGCATAATGCACCGAAGAATAACGGTTCATGTGTATTGCGTTTCCGGATCGGTAAACGTGGGATCTGCTGGTCGAAATTCACGATGGGTTTCTTCTGAACAAATAAAGAGCGGAAACGATGTAGCAGTGTCTTCACTTGTTCATAAGGTTATCGTAGCTGCCCATAGTTACAAAGATACCCGGCACTAGCTAGCGTAAGAGTGATCTAATAGGTTAATTGAGTTTGTTGTACATTCCAGACTGATATCCGTATGTTTATTAACCGTTATTTAAAGTTGGTGGCATCGATAATTTATCGATGCGGTCCAGCGCTACTTTTGCTCGTGCTAACATAGAAAATTAGTTGTGAGGGATTGAATGACACAGTTTTATGATTTTGAACAAGTCGAGCTCAAATGGCAGAAGCACTGGCTAGATAGTAAGACATTTGAGGTGGCCGAGGACGCGACTCGCCCTAAATACTACTGTTTGGAGATGTTGCCATATCCATCCGGGAAAATTCACATGGGTCATGTCCGGAACTATTCGATTGGGGATGCAATTGCTCGATTTAAAGTAATGCGAGGTTTTAATGTGCTGCATCCTATCGGTTGGGATGCTCTCGGCTTGCCGGCGGAGAAGGCAGCACTGGAGCACGGAGAGCACCCTGAGGATTGGACGCGCTCGAACATAGAGCACATGAAGAGTCAACTTCGTCGCTTAGGCTTTTCTTACTCTTGGGAGCGAGAGTTTGCCACATGCGATCCGGATTATTATCGATGGAATCAGTGGTTTTTTATTCAGATGTGGAAACGAGGACTCGCATACCGTAAGAAATCAGCTGTCAATTGGTGCCCGGTAGATAGAACTGTTCTTGCAAATGAACAAGTTGTTGATGGCCGTTGTTGGCGTTGCGACGCTGAGGTTATTTCAAAAGAACTTCCACAGTGGTTTTTAAGTATCACGAGATATGCTGACGAGCGCTTGGAGGCCATGGATTCACTTAGTGAGTGGCCTTCAAACGTGCTTACGTTACAAAAGAATTGGATTGGGCGTTCTGAAGGTTCTGAGGTTGAGTTTGCTCTGATAAATCGGTCGGAATCGATTAAGGCATTTACGACTCGTCTGGATACTATATATGGTGCTACGTTTCTGGTTCTGGCTCCGGGGCACCCGTTGGCTGGTGCTTTTGCTAAAGAGAACGAAACTCTTCGTCGATATATTGACAAGGTAAATCAAGAAGATACGGGTGTTAAGGAGGAGGGAGACAGGGAAAAAACTGGAGTACCGACAGGTCATAACGTTATTAATCCTTTTTCAAAAGAGATTATGCCTATTTGGGTGGCCGATTATGTTTTGATGGGATACGGAACCGGAGCCGTGATGGCAGTGCCAGCTCATGATGAAAGAGATTTCGAGTTTGCGAAGAAGTATGATTTGCCAATCCGACCCGTAATTAAGGTTGAGGCGGATGAAACAACTGAAGAGTCATTTAATGCTGCATTGTTGGAATATGGCACGGTTATTAACTCAGGGGAGTTCACAGGTCTTCCGAGTCAAGATGCTATTGCCAAAATGGTTGAGTATGGGGAACGAAAAGGGTTTTGTAAGAAGACTACAACCTACAAGATTCGTGATTGGGGTATTTCGCGTCAAAGGTATTGGGGAACGCCTATCCCGATGGTCTACTGTAGTCAATGTGGGATTATTCCCGTAGCCGAAGATGAGTTGCCGGTTGTTCTCCCGCGTGACGTTCAGATCACGGGGAAAGGCGAGTCTGCGCTAAGTGATAATGAGAAATTTATCTCTACATCATGTCCAAAGTGCGGTGCTCCGTCTAAACGGGAGACAGATACGATGGACACCTTTATTGATTCGTCCTGGTATTTTTATCGTTATGTAGATCCTGCTTGCAAGGAAGCGCCTTTTCGTTTCAATGCTGCCAAATATTGGTTTCCGATTGATCTGTACATCGGTGGTGTAGAGCATGCGATTTTGCATCTTTTGTATTCTAGGTTTTGGACCAAGATGATGAGAGACCTCGGGCTTGTTAATATTGACGAGCCTGTTGTTAGCCAATTATCCCAGGGGATGGTCATCAAAGACGGCGCGAAGATGTCCAAAAGCAAAGGGAATATTGTAGATCCTGATGCAGTCGTTTCAAAGTACGGTGCCGATACGGTGCGACTTTATGTGCTATTTGAGGCTCCGCCTGAGAAAGAGGTTAACTGGACTGATGAGCGTTTGGAGGGGCCGCATCGGCGCGTCCATCGGATTTGGAGATTTGTTGATTCTCAGGCTGGTGAACTGAAAACAGCAGAACGGATTGAAGGTAGTGAGGACTTTAATAGAGTAGAAATATCGCTTCGTCGCAAGACTCATCAGACCTTGAAGAAGGTGACCTATGATTTCGAGCGAGTTCATCTGAATACGGCCATTGCAGCGGTCATGGAGTTAGTTAATGAGCTTTATAAGTTATGTGAAACCAGACCTTCGCGGGCCTATACATGGAAAGTGATTCGCGAGGGAATTGAAGCAGTCATTGTTCTACTGCATCCCATGGCTCCTCATGTAACAGAGGAGCTATGGGAGGGAATTGGTAACAAAGAGGTGCTGAGCAGCACAAAGTGGCCTGATTTTGATGATGCGATTGCAGCGGAAACCGAAATAACGGTCGTCGTACAGGTCAACGGAAAAAATAGAGCTAAGGTTCTGACTTTGCCGAATCAAAGTGACGATGGTTTTGCAGAAGTTGCCCTTAATGATGACAAAATCAAGTCATTAGTTGCAGAGAAAGATATTCTGCGCGTGATTGTTGTGCCGAATCGATTGGTGAATATAGTGACGGGCCCTCAGCGAGGCAATGTGAAATAGGTTATGTATTCTAGATACCTGTTGTCTAAGATCAGTATGTTTTGCGTGTTGCTTTCTGTAAGCTGCGGTTACAGTTTAGCTGGAAGAGGAAACTTTTTGCCAGAGCATATCGCAACGATTGCTATTCCTATATTCGCCAATCAAAGTGACCAGTTAGAGGTCGAAGAACTGTTTTCATTGAAAGTAGTTGAGGAGTTCAATGCGCGTGGCAGGTATAAAATTCAACCAACGTTGGAAGGCGCAGATGCCGTACTCAATGGCACTGTACTATCTTTCACGTCAGCGCCGTCTGTCCTTGAGGGTGGTGGTAATGTGGCGCAAGGTAGCCAAGCGTCTACGTACACAGTTGTCGTACGCGCGCAGGTGGAATTTCTGGATCTTGTCGAGGACAACGTAATCTGGTCTAGTAATAGTTTTCAATTCCGAGATGAGTATGAGGTGGGAGAAGATCCAGACGCTTTTTTTGATCAAGAAGGCTTAACATTACAGCGTTTGGCGGAAGAGTTTGCGAAATCCTTGGTCAGTAGTATTTTGGAAGCATTCTAAGACTATATTAACCAGTGAAACTCAGATATACCGACCTTGTTAAGCACCTTAAGGCGCCGCATGGTCAAGTCTCTTCTGTGTTCGCGGTGACCGGGGAAGAAGATCTTTTGCGCGAGCTGGCAATTAATAGAATCGTAGATCACGTTCTGGTTGGTGGATTGACTCCGTTTAATTATGAGAAGTTTGATGGAGAGGAATGTGACCATGAAGCGATTATCAATTCTGCTAATACTTTATCCATGATTGGTGGGCGTCGAGTTATTGTTGTTAAGAGAGCGGAGCAACTTCTGGCTAAGTTTCCGGAGCTGTTGGGTTATATAGTTGACCCGTCGCCTGATACGGTTCTGCTTTTAGAGTTTTCAAAATCCCCAGATAAACGGCGGAAGAGTTGGAAAGAACTAGAACGAAAAGTGACAGTGGTCGCGTGTGAGACGTTGGATGTTGCTGGTGTGGAGAAATGGGTCGCTGAACAAGCTAAAGGTTTGGATATTCAGCTAGGAACAAATGAAGTTCGATACCTCATATCTGAGTTCGGCACGGAATTGCGCCGTTTGTCTAAGGAGTTAGAAAAAATGTCTTTATATGCAACCGGTGAACGGCTGGATATAGACACAATCTCTTCTTTACTCGGTCGTAGTAAGGCCCAGAGTGTCTTTAAATTCATTGATGCTTTAGCATTGGGCGACTCTACTAAGGCATTGCGACAGTTAGGGCTCTTACTAGATGAGGGAGAGCCCCCCCTTCGGATTCTCTCGCTTATCGATCGATTGGTTGGTCAATTGCGAATTGCAAATGAATTTGTTTGTAGTAGAAAGACCGATAAAGGGGAATTGGCCCAACTTCTTCGAATCCCAAGGTTTGCGGCTAACAAACTGTCGTTTTCAGCAAAACGATTTAACCGCACTAAATTAGATGCTGCTGTGGTGTTGGTAGCCAATACCGACTTATTAATCAAATCCAGCTCAACATCTCCAAGAGTTGCGTTGGAAAAGCTTGCGGTGAGTTTGTGTATAAATTAAGGGGGACTAACTGGATACAATTAAGGACAACTTCCTATTGAGCCTAGACTTATATCGATTTCCGGTGTTCTTATGGATAATTCCTTTTTTAACCATAACATCTACAACAGAACAAAGGCCCGGCATAAGTTTTTTTGCATCATCTTTGTTCGATGATTCTAGCGCCTTTCGCATTTTTTTTATTTCTGTTCGCAAACGTGTCCTGTATGAGCGATTACGCTGGCGGTGTTTTTCATTTTGCCGAATTCTTTTCTCTGCCGATAGACTCTGAGCCAAAATACTTCCTCCTAAAAGTGAATTCGAAAATCTATGTGCAATAAAAGTGGCGCACAGGAATTGATATTAGCACAATGTACCTTACAGTAATAATAGCGTGGCTAGACAGAGTCTTCCAGATTAGTACTAGCGGTAGCTCGGTTAGAACGGAAGTGCTATCTGGGATTACTACTTATATGACAATGTCTTACATTGTTGTTGTCAATCCAATTATTTTAAGCACAACGGGGATGAATCCTGGTGCAGTTCTTTTTGCGACATGTTTGGCTTCGTTCGTGGCAACGATTTGGATGGCGATTCATGCAAATTACCCGATAGCGTTGGCTCCTGGAATGGGGCAGAACTATTTTTTTGCGTTTACTATTTGTGGGCCTATAGCTTACGGGGGTTATGGTTTCACATTTCAACAGGCCCTAGCCGTCGTAGTTATTGCGGGGGTTATATTTGTCATTGGATCATTCTGGAGCGTTCGATCCAAACTCGTTGAATGTATACCGAAGCACCTCAAATGTAGCATTGCGGTTGGAATTGGTTTTCTTATTGCGATGGTCGGTTTTAGATGGGGCGGTCTCGTTGTGCCGACACCTGGAACGTATATTGGACTCGGGGACCTCGCTTCTCCAGAGGTGTTCATTACGTTGTTTGGATTTCTCACGACGGCAATTTTAGTTGGTCGGAAGATACGATCAGCATTGGTAGTTGGAATTCTTCTCTCAACGGTACTTTCTGTATATGTAGGCTACAGCAAATTTAACGGATTCTTCGGTCTGCCAGCAGATTTGTCTACCGGCATTTTAGTCGCAGATTTTCTGAGTCTTTTAAGACAGCCTGAGGCGATAACAGCCATAGTTGTAGTGCTTGTTGTGGACGTATTTGACACTGTGGGAACTCTTGTTGGTGTGGGTGAGAGAGCGGGGCTAATGGTTAAAGACAAACTCCCGAAGGCGAGACAGTGTTTTCTTGCAGATGCAATTGGTTCCGTTGCAAGTGGATTGCTAGGCACGTCTACCGTCACGAGTTATGTGGAAAGCGCTGCAGGTATTGCCGATGGAGGGCGGACAGGGCTCTCGGCTGTTGTCACTGGGATTTTTCTGGCGGCTTCAGTAGGGCTTTTCCCGCTGATTCAGACTATAACTGGTCAATTTGAATCAGCGTCTGGACAAGCGCTCTACCCAACACTTGCGCCCGCATTGATTTTCGTTGGCATTTTCATGGTCCGGTCGATACCGAAAATCGATTGGTCCGATCCTTACGAGGCTATTCCTTCATTTTTGACGATATTTATGATGCCTATTACATCTAGCATTACAGAAGGCTTGGCATTTGGATTTATCGCGACATCTGTTCTTAGTTTTGTAACAGGTCGAGGGCGTCAGTTGCATTCGTTAGTTCATTTGGTGAGCATTTTTTTTCTAATTCGTTTCATTTGGATATAAAATCTGCCTTCGCGTCGTTTCTGTGTGAGGAGCAATACTTACGGCTGACGGGTTATTAGCCTCCCGACTGGAATGGTGTCCCCGTCCTAGGAAGGATCCAAGACGGGCTCAATTGCTTGTTCAGCATACTAAGATCATCTGCGAAAAGAGCATTTGTGGCACTTGAAATAAGGATGACTCGATCATTTGCGTGGTCAGGAGTCTGAACCACCGTGAGTTTTGAGCTTATTTCCATTCCTGAGCTTATATTTCGAGTGACAGCTGGCGGTTCATCAGTAGGCTTTGTTTTAACATTATTAGTACAGTTACGCCCTTGGCTTCTAGATAAGATGTATGATTCGTGAACCTTTGCATAAAACAGTGGACACTTGGATCTATTTATCAAAGTGTGGATACCTGCAGTTTGATTAGAGTGCCAGTGAGTTATAACTAGAGCTCGAATCGAAGAAAGCCCAACCCTGGCAGTTTGTAAGGCTGTCATTATTCCCGCAGCATCTTCGTCCGGGCCTGAGTCTATTAATATAGCTCCCGGAGCTGTTTTTAATAGATATGCACAAGTTTTGCGTTGTCGGTATCGAATGCACCAAATATCTTGTAATGTCTCATGTATTTCATAGTCTTTTCTCATCTTATGGTCAAATATTAATAGTCGGGTTTTTTTCCAACAATATCTCTGATGTGTTAGTCTAGCTCACTTGAATTTTCATTCAAATGCCGATGCTTTTAGTCCTTCGTTCGATTAGTCTTGGAGTCCTTCCATATGTACTTGGATTGGCATGTCTTGCCAGTACTGATGAGGAGACCGACTCTAGTCAAGGTGAAAAATTAGTTGCAACGATAGGCGATCGACAAATCTATTTGTCTGAGTTGGATAATAGGGTCAACGCATCCGATAGGGATCTTATCCAAGCTTTGTATGATGCCCGTAAAAATGCTCTGGACGAACTTATAGCAAATGCGCTGCTTGAGAATGAAGCTGCTGAAAGAGGTGTGACCGTAGATAGCCTCATTGAGAAAGAGATTAGTTCAAACATAGAGCCAATTTCAGACTCTGAGGTCGATACTTTTTTTCAACAGAACCGTGATCGGATGGGTGGGCAAACGTTAGAACAGATTGGGGGAGAAATTCGTCGCTACCTCAGAGGGAGTAAGGAGCAGTTTGCGCGACAGGTTTTTGTAAACGACTTACGCTCTACAAATAATGTGGCGACTTATCTTGACGCTCCCCGAGCAAATATTGTCGTGGCAGATGGAGAGCGAATATTAGGACCGAGCGATGCGGTGGTCACGATTGGCGAGTATTCAGATTTTCAATGACCGGACGGCGCGAGAGTCGGGCCGACTCTCTCTAAAATTATTGAGGAGTACGGTAAGCTTGTTCGAATTGTGTACAGGGACTTCCCGTTGCCGAATCACCCTGATGCTACTCCGGCAGCTGAGGCAGCGCTATGTGCACATGCTCAGAATAGATTTTGGGACTATCACGATAAAATTTTCGAAAATCAACGCTCCTTGTCAGACTCCAGTCTCAGACAATTCGCAGTGGATTTGGGGTTGAATAGCACTGAGCTTGATAAGTGGACAAAGTGTTATGACTCGCGGTCATTTCGCACGACAGTCGAAAAAGATTTTGCAACTGGAGAATCGTTAGGAGTCAATTCAACGCCAGCGTTCTTTATCAATGGCAGATTATTGACTGGTGCACAGCCTATTGAGGCGTTCAGGCTTATTATCGATGAAGAAGTTGAAAAACATTCCAACCCCACGTAAATATAAGTTTCGACTATTTATGACCGGAACAAAGATAGTAAGACTACAAAAGTAAGATAGGCAATGATCCAGAACACTGTAACTCCAATGGGAAGTCGAAAGCGGTACGGATCGTAATTAATTGTTCCTACATCGGAAGAGCTCTCAGGGCGTTTTGTTGGTTGCTGACTGAACTCCCACGCCTGAACGAGAATAGCATTCCCAAATCTTTTGAAAGACATGCCTAGCTGGCGAGTCTGGTTGATGGCAAATGCTGTCAAAAGTGCTAGTGGTCTTCTGTAAAACCAGTCAGTATCTATACTAATCGTAGCTTCTCCGCCTAATTTTGAAAGGAGGAGCCAGAAGCACACTCCAGTTCCGAAAAGAAGCTGTGAAGACGATATTAGGTGATCAAACGTATAAGGATGATATTCGCTTGACCAAGGCAACAATTGGTAAAGCAACGATGGAACAACACCGAAGACGGTGCAGAGAAAAGCGCCTAATCCCATCGCATACAACATGTTTTTTGGTATAGGCCGTAGACGTCTATCATGCTGTTTTCCAAAAAATGTAAAGTATGGAAGTTTTAATCCTGTGTGTAAAAACGTACCGACACTTGCGAGTGTCAACAGTAATTCAATTATTGGTCGATGGGCCACTGTTGCGGCTGAAATGATTATGGACTTACTGATAAAGCCATTGAAGAGCGGAACACCTGATATCGAAAAAGCACCAATAGTGTATAGAATTACGACGATCTTCATATTCTTGCCGATTCCGCCTAGTTCCGATAGCTTTCGCAGTCCGGTTGCATAGATGACTGCACCGGCACCCATGAACAGTAATGATTTGTAAAGAATATGGCTGAACGCATGTGCACTTGCACCGTCAAGAGACAAAGTGGTTCCCATGCCGACTGCAGTAACCATGTAACCGACTTGACTTACGATGTGGTACGCCAGTAGTCGTCTTATATCATTTTCCAAAACTGCATAAACGACACCATAGAGCGCCATTACAACCCCAAGCCACACTAATAGTTCTTCGCCTGGAAATGTTCGAATTAATGCATATACAGCAGTTTTGGTGGTGAAAGCACTCAGAAAAACACTACCCTGAATTGAAGCCTCTGGGTATGCATCAGTTAGCCAAGCGTGGAGTGGTGGCACCGCTGCATTTATGATAATTCCGAAGAAGATTAGCCAGTAAGCGGGTTCATAGGTATTCTCTTTGATGAGTATTGAAATTTCGTTAGAACCGCCGGCACCTATATGTAAAAGGATTCCAAATAACAGAAGCGAGCCACCGAAAATGTGAACCAGTAGGTATCGGTAGCCTGCCCGGCTAGCACTTGTTGAATCGCCGTACCAAATTAGAACAAGTGAAGATATCGCTAAAAGTTCCCAGAATACAAAGAGGGTTAACCAATCTCCTGAAAAAACAACTCCGATCGCTGCCCCTGCATATAGCGTTGCCGAAACATTCTCTTTTGTTTGAGTGTTATGCAACCCGTAGAGCAGCCCCATAAAGGTCGCGATCGTAAAAATTAGACCAAATAAAAAACTTAGTCTGTCAACTTGCATAAAAGATACTGTGTAAAACCCAACGTTGAGAACTGACGTACTATTAATAACCAGTTGGGTACACGTAACAAAAGCAACGATGCTCCCGAATAGAAGAATATAGTTTCGCCATTGCCCTCGAAATGGTGCAGCGAGTGCTGCGCTAAGTATCAGGATTAAGCCTGGGTGTGTCATTGTTTACGCTCGTAGTAATCTTCATCCTTTTGAAGGTAGCGTGCCCCGATCCACTTAGAGACCAAAACAATTATTCCGCAGCCCAAAAAGCCATAAACGAGGTCGAAGATAGGAACCACATGCCACCAGAACTCTGCGTGCCCTGAGCCGCGAAACGCTATGTCGGATATAGACAGGGTTAATGCAAGTGCTATGACAACGATACGGTTTAAACTCATAGGTCTACCAATTAGCTGTAATCTCGGTATTAACGTTGGCTACGCTTTGGGCGGCCATCCAAGCGAGTTTGTAAAAATACAGTCCGAAATCTGGAAACACACCAAGAATAATGATCGCGGTTGAAGTGGCGAGGATAGGAGCCCATATTAAAACACTAGATTCGTTTGTGTCTTCCAAATTGGAATCTTCGGTTGTTTTGAAAAACGCAGTGTGAAGTATCGGAAAAAAATAGGCGAAATTCAGTAAACCGCTAGCGAGCAGGACGAGCAGGAAAAATGGCATGCTAGTTTCAACTGCACCGATTCCTAAATTCCATTTACTGATAAAGCCAGTGAGTATTGGCATGCCACCAAGCGCCAAGGAGGCAATAGCAAAAGCCCCAAAGGTTATGGGCATTTTTCGGCCAAGTCCTCCGAAATCTCTGATGTCATCTCTGTGGGTCTGTGTATAAATTGAGCCTGCACAAAAGAATAAAGTGATTTTCATTACTCCATGGGCAGCAATGTGAAATATTGCACCTAGAACCGCGTGAAATGAGCCAATTGCGCTTCCGAGAACGATGTAAGACAGTTGGCTAATCGTTGAATATGCCAAACGACGTTTCAGGTGAGTTTCTCCAAGTGCGCGGAGTGATGCGGCAATAATCGTGATGCAAGCAAGTAGAGCGAGAAAAATATCCAAATGAAGCTCTCGCATCGTGTCAATCCCGAATACAAATCCAACAATTCGAATGCATCCAAACGCCCCAGCTTTGACTACGGCAACTGCATGTAGTAAAGCGCTTACGGGAGTAGGGGCTACCATAGCTGACGGAAGCCAACCATGGAGTGGTACAACTGCTGCTTTGACTCCCACGCCGAATAGAAAAAGAAGAAATAAAATTTGTAAAAATAAAGGTGAGCCGGTGGCATACAAAAAACCACCAGGAGTGAAAACTGCCCCAGGTGATAGTTGGGTAGTCAAGATGATGGCGAGCAAGAGCATTTGTCCTGCCGCGAAGGTGTAAGCAAGATATTTTCGTCCAGCGGCGAGTGCTTCTTTAGTCCTGAAGTGGATGACCAGGGGGTATGTCGAGAGTGTTAAAATTTCATAAAAGACAAAAAATGTTCCTAGGTTAGCCGCAAAAGCAAGTCCAATCGTGCTGGATAGACATATCGCAAAAGATGCGAAATAACTAGTTTGATCCCTATAGTTAGACTTTCGCATGTATCCGATGGAATAGACAGATGTGCAAATCCAAAGGAATGAAGCGAGAAGTGCGAAAACCATTCCGAGAGCATCAGCTTTTAGATGGAAATGCCATCCCGGAAGTAATTTAAACGGTTGAGTTTCGAAAGTTGAACCCGCCAAGACATCCGGAAGCATAGAGATTATCAGTGAAAACTTGACCAAGGCTGCGCCGATGGTTATGGAGTCTCGTAAGTTCTTGTGATTCCGTGTAAGAACGATAAGAAAAGCGGCTATAAGAGATACGGAGACTGCTAGTAGCAGACGATTACTCCAAATTAGTGTCATCATCATCAATAAGTCAGTTTGGAAGTCCTGGAGCAACAATTAAAGCAACGACGGATTGATTCAATAAGCCTAGAATGATTACGAAGGCGGACAGTATCAGGACTGGTACTAAGATTGCATTTGGAAGTTCGTCGCGAATTTCATTTTTAGACGACGAAGATAGGAGATATGCGTTTTCGATAACTCTGAAGAAATACATCGCACTAAAAAAGCTTGATGCAATGATCCCTACGACGAACACGACGTGGCCCGTTTCAAAAGCTGCGAGCAAAAGGTAGTACTTGCTAAAAAAACCTCCTGTTGGTGGGATGCCAATCATTGAGATTGCTGCGACTGTAAATGCTGCCATCGTGAACGGTAGTTTTTTTGCGATTCCTCCGAAATCGCATATTCTAAATATTCCGAATTTCCATTGGATGCCATTAACAGCCATAAATAGGCACCCCTTCATGATTGCGTGATTTATTGAATGCAATAGCGTGGCGGTTAGAGCTAAAGGGGTTCCGATAGAGATACCCAGCATTATGTACCCCATCTGGCTGACGCTGGAATAAGCAAGCATTCGCTGTATGTCTTTCTGTGCAAATGCCATGAAGGAAGCGGCTACGATAGCAATGATGGCTGCCCATCCGAGCAGCAAAATCGTTTCTCTAGCAAGTCCCTGTGGGTCGAAGACGAAATACAGAATTCTGTAGATAGCGTATGCGCTAATCTTCGTCATGATAGCTGCAACAAAACCAACTGCTGGTCCTGGAGCGTACGTATAAACATCTGGTAGCCATCCGTGTAACGGAAACAATGCTGACTTTATCGATAGA
>CAZFLB010000134.1:0-9961 GCA_964518945.1 uncultured Acidobacteriota bacterium
GTAGCGATAAGAAGACCGATGCATCCACCAATGAGGTTTTTGACAGGAGATTTCCCACCGATTGAAGACAACATAGATAGGCCGAATATAGCGAGTGCAAAATATTCAGGTGGTCCAAAACCGTAAGCTAACTGAGCAAGCCATGGTGCTGCGAACAGAAGGATGATAACGCTTATGATACCTCCTGATGTTGAAGCGACTGCTGCGATCCCGAGAGCACGCCCAGCTTCTCCTTTAATAGCCATGGGGTATCCGACGAATGCGGTTGCAGCGGCGGGTGGTGCGCCTGGAGCATTGATTAAGATAGCGGTAATAGACCCTCCAAATGTGCCTGCACAATAGAGTGCTGATAAGAGAGCAATTGCGGGAATGGGTTCGAGATGAAGAGAAAACGGAAGCAATAATGCTACAGCCATTGAAGAAGATAGACCGGGAAGAGCTCCTACGAACACTCCGCCTAGTGTTCCCGCGATGATTACCCCGAGGATGAGGGGGTCAGTCGCCAACTGTAAAGCGATCTCGAAATTGGGCATCGAACGAACTTAGAAAAGAGCACCTTGCGGAAAACGCATACTGAGTCCTAGTACGAAAATGAGATATAGAAAAAGAGGTAATCCAACTGCTAGCATCGTTACTCGAATCAAGTGTCGTTCACCCCAATAGACAGTGAGTGTGATTATTGTGAGTGCTACTGTACTCATCATGCCGAGTACAGGTATTAAGGTAATGGCTATCACAAAAATAATAGCGGTAATGTATGTAGTGCTAGAAATTGGACTGTTAAGAGGGGCTTTGCGGTCGGCTTTATTAAAGATCAAAGCAAGACTGAAAAGACAAAGTATTCCGACGACTAATCTTGGGAAAAATGTCGGCGGTACGTTTTGTGCGAGAGCCTCTGGTACGTTACGAAAAGTCGTTGTCAAATAGAAAACAAATGCAGACATTAGGATAATTGATGAACCCGCGACTACGTCAGGACGCATTTTCTGGTTTGTCCTCTAACATCTCTAGCTCGAACAGTGCGTCGCGAGCTTTTTTGTACATCTGGTGAATTTGTTCGTTCCATTCAACGTCGCCAGCGACAGAACTGGCATCGAGTCCTGATCCTTCTAGATAATTTTTGAAAGCGGGGTGGTTTAATCCCTTTAGAAGGCTTTTTGAAAGTACTTGCACTCGGTCAGTTGGCGTGTTCTTGAGTACGACATAACCTCGTACAGTTGCGTATTCCACGTTGTACCCGAGTTCGATAGTTGTTGGGACGTTTGCTATGGCTTTCATCCGTTGATCAGCCATTACGGCTAAAGCACGAAAATTGCCTCTTCGAATTTGATCCAGTCCTTCGGTTAAATTTAACCCCGCAGCATCTATATTCCCACCCATTAAATTTGTAACAATCTCTCCACCTCCGCCAAAAGGGATAACGCTTAGCTTTATTTCGGCAGTTTTGGCGAGCATAGCAGAAGCGATATGGTCTACACTGCCGATTTGGGTTGTACCCCATGTGATCGGACGATTTTTTCCTAGTGTTATGAGGTCATCTAACGAGTGAAACTTGCTCTCGGAGCGGACCATCACAACAATGGGGTCGTCAGTAGCTCGCGCAAGTCCGACTAGATCATCAATCGAAAGGGGTCCTTGACCGCGCGCGATGGCAAGCAAATGGGTTGGCGTGATACCCATGATTGTGTAGCCATCACGTGGCTGGTTATTGACATAACTCATTGCAACTAATCCACCTCCGCCAACTTTTGGCACGACGGCCATACCAACGGCAAGAGTGTCCCGTGCACCAACGAGCATGGCACGAGCTGTTGCATCGGTACCACCACCTGGTGATGCATGAGTGATGACATCCACAGGTTTTGATGGAAAAGACCCTTCTTCTTTTTGACAGCCACTTGCTGCACTAGAGGCGACTATTAGAAACCAAACGTACATGCGCATACAGTGAACAGGATAGCATGTGATAGTCTTTTTCTAATGCTCTTCGCATTTTTGAAGCATTTGCCAGTATCTTGTTTTTAAAGAACCTAGGAGGCTATTAGATGAGCAACGATCGCTTTGCGGGCAAAGCAGCTCTTATTACGGGAGCTTCGAGTGGTATCGCTCGTGCAACCGCGTTACGGTTTTCAGCTGAAGGCGCGAAGGTTGGAGTTACTGCACGTCGTGCCGAATTGCTCGAGTCATTGATTTCTGAAGTCCATGAAGCGGGTGGAACAGCCTATGCTATTGCAGCGGATCTAACAAGCGAGGGGGACCGCCAGTCTCTAATCGAAGAGTTCACGGGACAATATGGAAATATTGATGTTCTTGTCAATTCAGCCGGTATCATCGATTTTGGGACGATTGAAACGACCTCGCTTGAGGATTGGCAGAAGATGTTTGATATCAATGTCGTATCTGTTTTTCGTTTGATGCAGCTTGCACTTCCGCATATGCTCTCTAATAAGGGAAATATTGTGAACGTTTCGAGTGTAAACGGTTCACGGCAATTTCCTAATTTACTCGCCTACAATACAAGTAAATCAGCCGTAGACCAGATCACATGTAGTGCTGCAATTGAATTAGCACCAAAGGGCATCCGAGTTAACAGTGTAAACCCAGGCGTGACTGTGACGGGGTTACACCGGCAAGGAGGTCTTGATGAAGAGAAATACAGCAACTTTCTTGAACATAGCAAAACAACTCACCCAATTGGGCGTGTGGGTAATGCCGATGAAGTTGCTGCTTTGATTGCTTTTTTAAGTTCTGATGAAGCTGGGTTTATAACTGGAGATAACATCTACATTGATGGAGGTCGCCATTTGACCTGCGCTCGATAAATATCACCGATTATTTTTTGACTGAACAGAACCTTAAGTTTTGATTGCAAGATCTAGGTCTTTTGCAACCTCTTTACCACCACGGATGAAGCGAAGGACGCCTTCGACGACGAGCCATAAAGAAAGTCCTAGAATTACACTGCCGACTACTAACAGCAGGTAGTTTTCAGTATTCACGAACTCGATGACTTTAAGTACCATAGCGATGACTGTTGTGATGAGCATAAAGACCATCGGGATTGCAGTGTAGAGATAATTCTTCTTCCGGAGATATAGATAAAGGGATGCTGTGAGTAATGTAAGGCCGGCCATGACTTGATTGGTTGTCCCAAATAATTGCCATAATTCGGTTCCGACAAGACGGCCATTAACTTCTAGAAGCGCAAAAAAGCCAATGACAGCAACAGATAGAGCCGTGGCGATATAACGATTTGCGAGCAATGGAGTCTTAATGGTTTCGGCAACTTCTTCGATGTTGTAACGCAAAAGCCGGGTTGCTGAATCAAGTGTTGTCAAGGCGAAAGATACAGCAACCAATGCGATGAAGGCTTTGCCAAGCGATAGCTCTACACCGAGTGAAGCAAGAAAGTTTGCTGAGCCACTGATAAACACATCAAGCTTTGCGGCTAAGCCATTCGCGGCATCCCAGTTTGCATAACGGCTTTGCCACTCTTCGGCATTTGCGAAGCCAGCAGTGCAAGCTAGAACTGCAGCAAGTCCTAGGATACTTTCGCCGATCATTCCGCCATAGCCAATGAATACTGCATCTTCTTCCTTATCGAGTTGTTTTGCAGTGGTGCCGGAGGATACAAGACCATGAAAACCAGAAACTGCTCCGCAAGCGATAACAATAAAAACAAAAGGATATAGCGGTGGAGCTCCTGGTGGTGCAGGGTCAAAAGCAGGAGCCACGAAACTTGGACTCAACCACATAAAGCCTGTGAAGATTGCGATCAGGCCGAGGTATAGGAGTAGTGAATTCAGAAAATCACGAGGTTGGAGAAGTAACCATACTGGAAGTACTGAGGCAAAGAAGGCATAGATGAGTAGGATGTAACTCCACGTTGGTACAGCCAAATCGAGAGGCGGTATGATCTGGCCATAATATATACAGGTTAAGGTAAGACAAAAACCGACGATCGTTAATCGTCCGAGAGGAACTCCCTTTTTGTAAAAGAGAAACCCGATAATGATAGCGAGGATCATCAAGGAGGCACTCGGGAAAACAGCTTGAGGGTAAAAGTTAGCAGAAAAAAGTTGCGAGATGACTTGAACAAAAACACCCATTGCGAGTCCGACCAGGAAAATGATAACTATGTGGAACAGACTTTTGGCACGTGGACCAATGATTCCTTCTGCAACTTTACCAATGGATTTACCTTGGGCGCGCAGACTAACTGCTAAAGCGCTAAAATCATGCAAGGCACCAATGAAGATTGTTCCGAGTACAACCCATAGCATTGCTGGTACCCAGCCCCACATGACAGCAATCGCTGGACCGAGCATGGGTGCCAATCCGGCGATGGAGGCATAGTGGTGGCCAAACAACACATAACGCTTGGCAGGAACATAATCATGCCCGTCTTTCAGGACATGGGCTGGTGTTTGAGTTTTGCCCGTCAGTTCATAAACATTCCGTGCGATATGTTTCGCATAGAATCTATAACCGAGAAAGTAAGCGACGAAGCAGAGGAGAGATGCAAGAACCGGACTCATTTAATAACCTCCTATCTCAGCCAAACGATTATAGTGGTGTAGCTTTTTTTAGACAACTAATGTAACGACTGTACGTGGAGTTTGAACATTGCAGAACTTAAAGGGTTTTCGTGATTTCTTTCCAGTAGAGATGGCGGAACGCAATCACGTGTTTGAAACGATGCGGAAGGTCGCTCATTCTTTTGGTTTTACAGAGTATGACGGTCCTCCACTCGAAAGCCTCGAGTTATATACCCGAAAATCCGGGCCAGAGATTGTCCAGCAATTGTACGCATTTGAAGATAAGGGAGGAAGAGATGTTGCGCTCCGTCCGGAAATGACACCGACTCTAGCACGTATGGTGGCGACCAGAGGCTCATCTCTTCCGAAGCCGATTAAATGGTTTTCGATCCCACAACTCTTTCGATATGAAAAAAATCAACGTGGCCGTCTTCGCGAACACTTTCAATTGAATGTAGATATTGTGGGAGCTTCAGAGATTGAAGCAGATGTTGAGCTACTTGCGGCGGCCCTTCAAGTACAGATTGCTCTGGGACTGACTGATAAAGATATTGTTGCTAGAGTTAACGATCGCCGCCTATTGGCAGGAGCATTAAGGTTGTTAGAAATTCCTATTGAGAAGGCCACTTCTGTCTACGCGGCTATTGATAAATTTCACAAAATCAGTACGGAGGAGGAGTTCCGGGTTCTTCTGGAGAAGTCAGGTGTGCCATCAGGTAGTAGTTTGGAGCTTTGCAAACTATGTGCTGGTGATTACATTGTTCTAGAATGGTTTGCCTCCCGCCTAAAGATGGCTGATGACGAAACAAAAACCGCTGCCCAAGGATTGGGTGATTACCTTGGCCTTCTTGAGAGTCGAGGTCTTTCCAATTTTGTGAAAATCGATTTTTCGATCGTTCGAGGACTTGCTTATTATACTGGGATTGTTTTTGAACTGTACGATCGCGCAGGGGAAGAACGTGCGATTTGCGGTGGTGGTCGCTACGATGATCTTATTAGCTCTCTCGGAGGGCCAGATGTTCCCGCGCTTGGTTTTGGAATGGGAGATGTCGTGCTCAGTTTAATATTACATGAGCGGGGATTGATGCCAGAAATGCCACCACGAGTTGATGTTCTTGTGATTCCAGTGGGGGAAGACTTAGTATCCTCGGCTTGGCAATTGACTGATATGCTGAGAAGAGAGGGTATTCGTGCGGAGGCGCCGTTTGCTCCTGCTGGAGTTGGAAAAGATTTAAAAACTGCTACCCGGCACCATATCCCTTTTGCCATTATCATTGGACCAGAGGAGTTGGCTGCGGGAGAAGCTAATTTAAAGAATTTGAAAACAGGTGAGCAAGCTCGGCTACCTATTGATAAACTTGCAGGTCTTATACGAGAGTGCTAATCCATTTCCTTGATAAGAACGAAATCGCCGTCGTCATGGACGAGGAATCTCGCGCCTTCTGGAAATAGGTCTGGGTCACGGAAAGGTGTCATTGGGCGTGATGGGTCGCGAACATAATACTTCCCGTAAGGGGCGAGTGCCCCGACAAAGAGCAGCTCTCGCCATTTGCGGCGAGGCAGGCGAAATGTTTTTCCTTCGCGTTTTACGTTTTCAAAATGTTTTTCGTCAATCATAATCGCTTATGTTACATGTTCGGGTTGTTCTTGTTCGTCCTGAAAACCACTCAAATATAGGTGCTTCTGCCCGTGCCATTATGAACATGGGACTCGGTGGGCTCGATCTTGTTGATCCTGGAGATTTTCGAACAATTGAGACTTGGCGGACAGCATGGCGTGCTGAAGAGATTTTGGAGCAGGCGCGGGTGTTTCCGGACCTTGCGACAGCAGTAGCGGATTGTGTTTATGTTGCTGGGTTTGTCAGCCGTTCTGGAATGATTGTAGAACCAATAACTGTACGAGAAATGGCTGGAGATTTTGAGGCTCTTGAATCTGATAGTCGAGTGGCTCTGGTTTTTGGTTGTGAGTCACATGGACTTTCGGAAGTGGAGCTGAGACAGTGTCAGCGGCGAGTTTACATTCCGTCTCATCAAAGGCAGCCATCTTTAAATCTTGCACAGGCAGTAATGGTTGCTGGTTATGAGATTTTCCTTGCGACCGGAACGGAGCCAGTGTCGAAGCCTCGTGCACCTTATCAAATAGTTCAAACTTCGCTTGATAAACTCGAAGATGCGTTTGTCGACTTAGGTTTTTTAACCAAGGAGAGTGCACCGACACGTTTTTCGGAGTGGCGAGAAATGTTTGGGCGAGCGGGTCTGACTACCAGAGAAAGTCGTATTATTATGGCTCTTGCCCGTAAGATTAAGAACATTGGGCGAATAGTTAAGGTGTCTAAAACGCTTTAAACATTCTCGCTGAGAAACCCTTGCACACGTTCCCAAGCGTCGGTCGCGGCAGTTAGGTTGTATACTTCACGCTCATCGTTGAAGAAAGCATGGTCTACATCAGGATAGATGTGAAAGTTGGTAGCAACTCCTGCTTCTTGTAGTTTACCTTCCAGTGTTCTTACGTTATCTGGAGTAACAAAGCCATCGTTTTCAGCAAATAGGCCTAGTACAGGGGACTTGATATTTGTGTAGTCTGGAGTAACATTTGGGTGGATACCATAAAAATCTACACACGCTCCTATTTGCTCATTCTTACTTGTAGCGAAGAGAGCTAGTTGACCACCCATACAAAAACCGACCACCCCCACCTTTGCTCCGCTGGATTCGGAGGATAGATAATTTACAGCAGCACGTAAGTCCTGCTCGGTCTCTTCTATGTTAAGTGCCATCATCAGTTTTCCAGCGTCGTCCGGTGAACTTGTGGATTCCCCTTTGTAGAGGTCGGGAGCAAGTGCAACATACCCGGAAGCAGCAAATCTGTCGGCAACTTTCTTGATGTGTCCAACGAGTCCCCACCACTCCTGAAGAATGATTATTCCAGTACCAGTGCCATTTTCTGGTTTGCTGAGATACCCTTGGGTCAAACGTCCGTTGGTCGTAAACTCCACCATTATGCCTTTGAGCTCTGCCATGGGGAGCGATGTTAACAGTGTTTATCCAATAGACGCTAGCAATATGGTTTGAGGAGAGACTTTTTCGTAGCAAAATTGGAGTTCTATGAAGAAATTACGCCCTATGCTTTTGAGTAGAGAGGAAATGACATTCGACTTTCAATCGGCTTCCTTCGATCTCGAACGTGATCGTGAATTACTCATCTGGATCTTCAGTCAGTTTTTGTATGGAGAGGTTTCCGGTATTCAAGTGGGTCATTGGCTTTATCGCGCACCTACTCTAGATGCCGCGAATTTTCTAGCACTTCAAGCTGTCGAAGAATTGCAGCATGTCGATCGTTTTCACGACATTCTGACATTCTTGGAAGCTGCGCCAATTCCAGCTCATCGAGCAGTTCGTTTCCTGTCTTCAGGAATGATGGGAGAGGATTGGGCAGAGCATGTTTGTATTGAAATGGCACTTGGCGAAGGGTATGTATTAAGTGTTCTGTATGCATTGATTGAGACAATTCCTCACGAACAGATCCGTTCTCTCCTTTTAAGTACGACACGTCAAGAGGAGAGTCATGTTGTTTTTGGTGAGCAAGAAACGATAAAAATATTGTCTGAGAAACCTCAATTGCGAAATAAACTATTAGGGCTTTGTATGGGTTCACTTTTTGTGGTCGACATCCTTGCTCGTACGATTGAGAACCGAAGAACGAAAGGACATCCTGTGCTAGATCAATTTCCAGCATTCCTTCGACAACTTCGAAAGTCTGCGGAACTACGTCTAGAGCGAATGGGTCTTGTTGAAGGACAAATTTCAGATGTAGGGTTCTTGCGGCGTTCGTGTAAAATAGGAGTAGCTTCTGTGGCTCATGTTTTCCATAGCCTGTGGCCATTAAGGAGAACTCGGTTAACAAAGATCTATCTAGATGATCCAAGGCTTCGCTCTAATTAAACGAAAGACAATTACCCATCGAAGCTCGGTTCATTTTTCTGTTGAGAGAAAAGAAGTACAGTTTTACAGCATTGGTAGTTTTACAAGTGTGCGAAATCTGTTAAGATGTGTATTGGGAATTCGCGTTTGAGTTCCCAGCCTAAAGCCGTTCTGGCAGGACACCAGTTACACGATAACAGTTTCCTACTTGTTGGACGCTGATTAATCGTAGTTGCCCATGCAAGATCAAGAAGAAAAAACGTCTACAACTCGTGAAAGTGCAGCACCTTCCTTTGCTGAAGGTGTCTTGGAGCTTAAACCTCAAGGCAATGGCCATTTGCGTCAAGCCAGTAGTAATTTTCTACCAGGGCCAAAAGATGTTCGTGTTCCTACTCGATTGATCAGCAAGTATTTTCTGAAAGAGGGGCAATTTATCAAAGGGCCTTCTGGCTTGGTACGACGGCGAAACAACCGCCGAGGCGGCCAACTACATAGAGAGCTTCAAGGGATAGATAGTGTTAATGGCTTCAGTCTGGACGAACTCCCTGATACTCCTGCTTATTCAGAACTTGTAAGTGAACATCCTGATGATCAGCTGCTCTTAGCGCAAAAGCCAGAGGATCCTATTTCTATGCGAGTGATGGACCTCGTTACCCCAATTGGGCGCGGGCAGAGAGGTCTCATAGTGGCTTCGCCAAAGACGGGGAAGACGATTCTACTTGAGCAGGTAGGTTGTGCTATTGCTGAATACTACCCGGAGATTCACTTGTTTGTTTTGCTTATCGATGAGCGACCAGAAGAGGTTACCCACATGCGCCGCTCTGTTAATGGCCAAGTGATAGCATCGACGTCTGATGGAACGAGTGCAAATCACCTTCGTGTTGCGCGTCTTGTTCTGGAACGATCAAGGCGTTTGGTCGAGCATGGGGAAGACGTAGTGGTCCTTTTAGACTCCATTACACGTCTTGGGAGAGCAGCGAACCGAGAGCAGAGAGGTCGAGGAAAGACAATGAGCGGAGGCATTGACTCTCGCGCATTGGAATTCCCCCGCCAGCTATTTGGTGCAGCTAGGAATGTTGAAGATGGTGGAAGCCTCACTATTTTAGGAACAGCGCTTGTTGATACGGGCTCACAGATGGATGAGGTGATCTTTCAGGAGTTTAAAGGTACGGGCAATATGGAACTAGTACTAGATCGCAAACTTGCAGAATCTCGAGTTTTTCCTGCGATTGACATCTCAAGATCTGGGACTCGTAAAGAGGAACTGTTATTGGACGAACAGGAGTTACCGAAGGTTTACCTGTTACGGCGAGCTCTTGCGGGGCTTAAGCCTACCGAGGCAATGTCACTTCTTCTGGACAAGATGCAAAAGACCGAGAGCAATAAGGAACTCTTGGAGCAGATTCGGATTAAATAAGAGGAATTACGGGTCTCCTAGAAAGGTTGTCAACTCCCAAGTTCTCTAACCCAACGGAAGCCGAAATCTGTATAGCGAAGTGATGG
>CAZFLB010000135.1:0-2820 GCA_964518945.1 uncultured Acidobacteriota bacterium
TTATCTCTTTAAATTTCTCTGAAGTTCCAGGAGCTTTTTCAACAATCTTTTCAAATGCATTTACAGGTAAAGCAGCAGCAGGAGGAACTTTTGCGCAAGTCGTATTGATGGGCTTTAAAAGAGGGATTTTTTCAAATGAGGCTGGGCTGGGTAGTGCTCCAATCGCCCATGCTTCAGCTAATACTGATAATCCAGTTAAACAAGGAACAGTCGCAATGCTGGGAACTTTTATAGATACAATAATAATTTGTACGGTAACTGCTTTGGTAATTGTTATAACCGGTATGTATGATGAACGAGGAGATAGTCCCACTAAAGGTGTAATTCAAGAAATTGAGGCAGGAGAAAAAGAATCTGACTATAAATTAATAAATGTCCCTCCACTAATCTGGAGTTCATTTCAATGTATTAGCTCTGAATCTGCAATAGTTTGTAATTGTGCCTCTATTCTGCATGATCCCGCTGAAGTAGATTTGTTGCCAATCGAAAACGATAAAATAAAATACAATTGGTAGTACTATGACAAAAGAGAAATTACTTGTTGTCGGAGGAGGTTTTATCGGTAAGCATCTTGCGCAATACGCTAAATCTAAAGGCTATAATGTATTTATTGTTTCTTTAAGTAAATGGAATTCTGAAATAGATGGCGTTAATTTTCTACAGGCTCATATTACAAACAAGGAGAGTTTAAAGGAAAGATTAACAGGTATAGATTTTGAATATGTTATTAATACTTCAGGTTATGTGGACCATGCAGAATATTCTAATGGCGGAAGGCATGTTATTGAACAGCATTTTACAGGCGTGCTCAATTTAGTTTCATGTTTAGAAAAAAATAAGTTAAAGACATTTATTCAATTGGGCAGTAGCGATGAATATGGGGATTCCTCGGCACCACAGTCTGAAAATTTAAGAGAATTACCAATTTCTCCTTATTCTTTAGGTAAAACAGCAGTAACGCACTTCCTTCAAATGTTACACAAAACCGAAGAATTTCCTTCCGTGATTTTACGGCTGTTTCTAGTATATGGACCAACGCAGGATAGTAATCGATTTCTGCCTAGTGTTCTTACTTCAATATTAAAGGATGAAAGCTTCCCGGTATCTAAAGGCGAGCAACTCCGTGACTTTTGTTATATCGATGATATTACAAAGGGTATTTTCAAGGCATTAGATGCGCCAGGCGCTAAAGGCGAAGTAATAAACCTAGCTTCTGGCCAGGCGATATCAATAAGAAATGTATTAGAAAAGTTAATAGATGTGACTAAAAGCAAGGCAACCCCAGAATTTGGAGCTTTACCCTATCGTAGGGGTGAAAACATGAGTCTTCATGCAAATATTATCAAGGCAAAGAAACTCCTCGACTGGTCGCCAGAAATTAGTTTTGACGAAGGTATTTTGAAAATGGTGAATTATTATAAAAATAAGTGAGATGATTGAGAAAACACCATTAGTTAGTATTATTATCAATATACATAATGATGTTGAATATATTGAAGAGGCAATTAATTCAGCATTAAATCAGACCTATCAAAATTTTGAAATTATTCTTTATGATAATGCTTCAGATAAAAAAGTATTTAATGTTGCTCAAAAATATGAAGGTAAATTAATTTATAGGCGTTCTGAAAGCTTTCTTACATTAGGCGCAGCTAGAAATGCGGCAATAGCTGAGTCAAAAGGGGAATTTATAACATTTCTGGATGCAGATGATATATTTTTACCTCAAAAACTGGAAACGCAGATCCCATTATTTTCTGACCCTGAAGTTGGATTAGTCTATTCAAATACTTTTCATTTGATCAAAAATAATGATTCATGGGTAGATGAGGAACTGTATGAGCGGCCTATGCCAGATGGAAATATATTTTCAAACTTACTAAAAGGAAATTTTATTACCTTAAATACAGCAGTTATCAAAAGAGCTGTTCTTGAAAATGATAAGTCAAAGTGGTTTAACGAAAGTTTCGACTTTTGTACTGATTATGATTTGTTTTTAAGAATTACTTATAAACACAAAGTAAAATATATAAATGAACCTCTAGGGAAATGGCGAATACACGGAGGTAATTATACATACACAAAACCACACCTTATCTCTGCGGAAAGATATTTGATGATGCCAAGGATACTGGATTATGAGCCAAAATTATTTGATAAATATAAAAATGAAATGAATTTTTTTGTCGCAGAAATATTTTTGGATATGAGTCGATACTTTATTCATATAGGACAGCGACATAGAGCTATTGTTTGTGTATTAAATGCATTAATGAATAAACTCAGTAGTAAAAATTTTCGTGTATTAATGCATTATCTGTTTTTAAGTATAAAAAAATAAGATTTAAGCAATTATGGAGTTTCTGGGTTGAAAGAAAATATTAAATTTGAAACCATAGGTAACGCAACAATAATCTGTTACGACAATAAGCCAGTTCTTATTACTGATCCTTGGTTTAACGGGAATCCATATTTTGGAAGTTGGGCGCTATCACATGAAATTCCTGAGAAACAACGGTTTGCTATAAATAATTCTGAGTATATTTGGATATCTCACGGTCATCCAGATCATTTAATTTCTGACTCGATTAACCATCTTAAACATAAAAAAATTCTTTTGCCCGATCATTATGGTAAAAGAATTTTTCATGGTTTATCGGAACAAGGCTTCAATGTAAAAATTATAAAAGATAAGGAATGGATTAATATATCAGAAAATATAAAGATTATGAGTCTTTGTGATTTTAATCAAGATGCAGTATTACTAATCGACATTAATGGCAGACTTATTATTAATATGAATGACTCTATTGCATACGG
>CAZFLB010000136.1:0-10837 GCA_964518945.1 uncultured Acidobacteriota bacterium
CCACCGTTTAAGCAACCCTATTTTCCGCCCCAGGTCCAACCCCGGCACGGTACCAAACCCAGTCCTCACATGGAACTTTAATGACGAACGTGGCGGGAGGGAAGGCCGCGTCATCAACAGAACATACCAAAACGCTGGTGTTTTTCCTGCTGAACTAACTGTAACGACAATAGACAACAAAAACGACAAAACAATAAAGGATGTACAGGTCACAGAGCGGCCTACAACACCTTCCGAACCAAGCAACACTGCAGATTTGCAGATCGTCTCAATAAGTGCCCCATCTAATACTACCGTCGAACAAAACACCTCCTACACCGTCTTCTTCTCCAACAATGGACCAGCTGATGAATCATCCGCAACTATTACAATCACTTTCACAGCATCAACCAATGGTAGTATTCAATACATAAGTGGCGGGTCAGGCTGCACTGTCCCATTAACTACCGGCTCATCGATAAACATCACTTGTAGTAACAGCATGCCAGCATCAAGCAGTAACTCTCATACAGTAACTGTCGTGTACCTGGAAGAAGACATCTACTCAATCAATGCCACCATCTCCAATGAAACAACTACCGACCCAGTCCCCGGAAACAATTCTGCGACAACAACAACAACAGCAGCGTTATTGCCATTACGCAGTCTCAAGTCAACAAAACAATTTGATGTAATTAGCCATATTGACTCCAGTACCATAGTTAATGGAACGCTGGAGTTTAACGGAACAACAAGCCACACAACAATAAGTGGACACCCAAAACGCTACGCGTTCCCGGCAAAGCAGGGGACCAACGTTGTAGAAGCTTACTTTAGCAGCTCCGACTTTGCTTCAGGTTCTTGGAGTTTTGGACTTGGTGATTCTACGTATTTTGAGCCAGGAAGCGTTGTAGTCGAATCCGGGAATATTATTTCGGTCAATGCAAACCGGATCGTGATACAGCTCAGTGGACGTCCAGAACGATTCCGCTTTCGATTCCGCGTTATAGATCACGGACGGTAAGAGTTTTTTAAACCATGAACTCACCTTACAGATTTCAACCATTACCACCAGAGCTCGATAAAACTGCAATCGACCCAGGGCAGCAAAGTTATACAAAAGTAGAGTTATTACAGATGCTGCGGGCAATGCAACTGACTCGAACCTTCGAAAAAAGACTAGGTTCACTCTATCGTCAAGGGAAAATAACTGGAGCTGTTTACCTAGGAACCGGTCAGGAAGCAATAGCAACTGGTGTAGCCTCCTTAATTCAAGATGGAGACATCTTTAGCACCGTTGCACGTAATCTGGCGGCATGGTTTTATCGTGGAGTTGAACCCAAACACGTCATGGCACGCTGGTATGGTAAAGACATCCCTCCGTCTCAAGGGAGGGAACTAGGTCTTTTTCTTGCCGACCTAGAGCAGTATGGCATTGCGCCGTACCACAATGGTTCAATGGCCTCATGGATTCCTTCTGGTGCTGGTTTCGCACTCGCGTTTAAAATGCGGAAAAAACCCAACGTATATATCGCCTTTACAGGCGATGGAGCCACCAGCCCTGGTGATTTTTATGAAGGGCTCAATTTCGCCAGTATCCACAAGCTGCCTCTCGTGGTCGTAGTTGAAAACAATCTATTCGCATATTCAACCCCTATCGAAAAGCAAATGCCTGTAAAAAGAGTGACCGATCGAGCTTCAGCCTTTAACATTGAAAGCTCGTTGGCATTCGGCAATGACATATTCGAGGTTCTTCGTCATACTTCTAAAGCCATCGAACATGCGAGAAATGGTAAGGGCCCTGTATTACTCGAGTTCTTAACGTTCAGACGCCAAGGCCACGGTGAGCATGATGACGCATCTTACGTTCCAGAGGAAACTCGGAAATATTGGGAAGATCGAGACCCTATTCAACTTTTCGTGAAATACATGCTGAACGCCAAATTGTTATCGAAAACTGACCTAGACAAACTAAATACCGAGTGCAAAATTAAAGTAGACGAGGCTGTTCGCTACGCAGAATCACTTCCATTTCCAGATCCGTCCACTGTTAACACAAGACTCTTTGCTCCAAGATACTACCAATCGCCACCACGTCAAGGACGTCTTCTACCCGTACACGCAACATTTGATTTTTTAAGGACTTTTGAGAAACAACCCCGACACGGATATAGTTTTCAGTAAACCCTGTCCAAAACCCGTTCTCTCCTTGCTGCTCAAACAAAACGTTAACTTGCCGCCCAAGATCACGCATCGCAAAGCCCTTTTTCTTCTGTGCTGAGAGCGCCCGCAATGCCTGGCTCCGTTCTTTAATTACTCTTGAGTGAACATGACCGCTACGTCGAGCAGCCTTAGTACCGTACCGTTTTGAATAACTAAATACATGAAAATAAGTAAATGGCAAAGACTCTAAATAACGATAGGTCTTATCGAAAAGTGCATCGGTCTCTCCAGGGAAACCCACAATAACATCAGTGCCAAGCCCAATGTCAGGAACACTTTCAACAACATACTCAACAAACTTCTGATATCCCTCTGCCGTATACCGCCGGTTCATCGAAGACAGTACTGAGTCCTCTGCACTTTGAAATGGGATATGGAAGTAGTTACAAAGTTTCCTCGATTTTGCCATGAGCTGCACAAGACCTGGTTCGATCGTAGTCGGCTCAATAGAAGTAATTCGAATTCTCTCTAAGCCTCTAATTGGCTCGAGTAACTCCACCATCCCTTGGAAAGTAGTCCCGTTGTGGTTATACCTTCCAATATTCACACCGGTAAGAACCAATTCCTTATAACCTTGTTCAGTAAGAGCTCGTGCCTCCTTGAGCAAATCTGGCAATTTTCGACTTCGCTCACGACCTCGCGTGAAAGGTATAACGCAAAACGAAGAGAAGAAATCACATCCATCTTGAACCTTTAAACTGGCTCGAGTCGTCTGATAAAGTCCCGGAGTGACAATTTCAAAATCTGAATCATCAATAAGATTTGAATGCAGCACAATCGGCTCATCAAGCTTTCTGGGTTCGCTAATAAATGAGAGGAATTTATCCTTGTATTCCGTACCAACAATCATGTCAACACCTTCGATCGAACGAAGTGCTTCAAGTCCAACCTGTGCATAACAGCCAGTAACAACAACAAAGGCCTCTGGTTTACGTCGGAGAGCCTGACGAATAGTACTGCGACAAGCCGCTTCCGCACGTTCGGTAACCGAACAGGTATTAATTACAACAACATCGGCTGGAGAGCCCCAATCTACAATATCGTAACCCTTGGCTTGAAAAGCACCTGCTAAGACCGACGCCTCAGTTTGATTAAGCCGGCAACCTAGAGAGTAAAATGAAGCCGTTGACAACGTATATCTCCTTGGGGGCAAGAGTATAACATGCAGAAAGTCCTCCTTCGGACAATCTATAGTAGTTGTATCGAGAAAAAAGTAAGAAGCAATCTCAATAACTTTAATGTCGAGAAGACATGATTTCTTTTATGTTTTGTTGGTCCTCTAAAGAAGGCAAACCCCAGCCGGGTTCATACAGGAAATGTTCACGAACACTACGAGTTTTAAGAAGATCATCAACAATATCCAGTTGGTCAGCAGTAACCAGTGAAGGATGAGGAACCCCGCAAGCTCTGGACAGCAGAAGCAGCTCTTTACGCAAAGTAATAATATAATTCGAGAGTCGCTGTGCTTTTGAATGCACATCCAATCCGCGCATAAGCCATTGTTTCTGAGTCGCCACTCCCGTGGGACAATAGCCTGTGTGACATTTCTGAGCTTGAATACATCCGACAGACAACATAGCTTCTCGAGCTACATTCACCATGTCGCACCCAAGGGCAAACGAAAGAAATGCTTTTTCCGGAAATCCTAAACGTCCGGAACCAATAAAAACAAGTTGCTCTGTAAAGTCTTGCTCCTGAAAGATTCTATAAACTTGAGTAAAACCTATTTTGAAAGGCAATGCAACATGGTCAGAGAAAACAAGAGGTCCCGCGCCAGTTCCGCCTTCTCCGCCGTCAATAGTAATAAAATCTACAGCACGTCCTGTTGTTGCCATTAAATGAGATAAACGTGTCCAAAAATTAGTCTCACCCACGGCGGACTTAATTCCAATGGGCAACCCTGTTTTCTCAGCAAGAAGCTCGACAAAATCCAGCAAGCTATCCTCATCTGTAAAGGCAGTGTGGTACGAAGGCGAAACACAGTCTTTCCCCAACATAACGCCCCGGCTCAAAGCAATCTCTCTGGTAACTTTAGCTGCTGGCAAAACTCCACCCATACCAGGCTTGGCTCCTTGGCTTAACTTAATTTCGATTGCCCGGACGTTGTTTGAATCCACCGTTTCACAGAAACGCTCTAAACTAAATTGGCCGTCTTCTCCACGACAACCAAAATAGCCTGTACCAATTTGCCAAACCAAATCACCACCATATCCATGATACGGAGAGATACCGCCTTCTCCGGTATTCTGTAGACACCCCGCAAGTTTAGATCCACGGTTCATCGCCTCAACAGCATGGGCACTCAATGAACCAAAACTCATACCAGAAATATTTATTACAGAACTAGGCCTAAAGGCTTTTCTTCTGTTTCGAAAACCACCTAAGAGCTTTGCCGATGGCAACCAATAATTTGAAGAACTGTCGCTATCATCCTCTCCTCGTACAGGCCGATATGGAAAAGCCGAATGGCGAATTATCAAGTAGTTGGGTGTCTTTTCCTGATCATTATCTGAACCAAACCCAAAATAGTTGTTTACTTTCTTCGCCGAAGAGTAAACCCAGCTACGCTCATCACGGCTGAATGGTTTCTCTTCATTATTACTCGCAACAATATACTGACGAAGCTCAGGCCCAAGCTCTTCGATCAGATAGCGAACATGTCCAAGGATCGGAAAGTTCCGCAAAACAGCGTGCTCTTTCTGAAAAAAATCATAGAAAGCAAGCAGAATCAATCCCATTACAACTACCGTGATAATTACCATTGCAGTTACTTTCTAAACGAATATTAGACGATTTCGCTCCACATAAGAATATAAACATGGCATCAACATAAGCCGTCACCATAGAATCGTAATATTATGAGCAACGAACTTCTTACGTCGTTTAATCGGATCAAAGACCTGCTCCTGAAATCACCAGAGCGTGGTCGAAACACTGCAATCACTAAAGTGAAATTACATGACGGACTGTCTTGTGAGATCCAAGACGGACCATGGAAGCTTATCTCAGATATGCCCCATAATTTCGGCGGAAATCAGTCAGGACCGGAACCGGGGGTTTATGGCCGTGCTGCCCTTGGCAGTTGTATGGCCATTACCTATGCAATGTGGGCTGCAGAAAAAAACATCAAACTGGAAGAAATTCGCATTGAAGTACAAGCAGATTTCGACTCCGGAGCAATGTTCGGGGTCTCAGATGTGCCCGCTGGCTATAATGAAGTTCGGTGTGAAGTAACCATCGTGAGCAATGCTTCCAAAGAAGAGGTTAGTAAAATGCTTGACGAAGCTGATGCTCATAGTCCTTATGTCGACGTATTTACAAGAGGCCAAAAACTCAAACGTAGCCTAAATTTTCTTTCGTCACAGGCACTACCGTCGCAACAAATCGGGTAGAAACAAAAAGCATTTAAACCAAAGTCAAAGCTACAACCCGAGCATCTTAACCTGATAGGTCATCGTCAAACTTTCGAGGCTGGACATCAACTACCGGCCCACCTTGAGGATTGAAATTCACTCCGGATACGTGGACATCCACACGCTTATCGTTAACTGCTTTCAAAAACCAACTTTTCATTGCACCCTTAAACAGAGTCCGTATATACGGCAGCAAGAACATAAACCCAACACCATCCGTAATAATCCCAGGTGTCATGAGCAATGCACCAGCTACAAGAATAAGAACACCATCAACTAAAGAACCTGCCGGAATCTTTCCTAAGTTAATCTGCTGTTGTGCTTGATACAGGACAGTTAGACCTTGCAGGCGTGCAAGATAAGCTCCCAGCGCACCGGTAAAAATTATGACTAGTACTGTTAACAGTGCGCCCAAATGGGCCCCCAATCGAATCAGCAGAAAGAGTTCTACCGCAGGAACGATGATAAAAAGAGCTAAAAGCTTCGCCATCTCTTAATTATAGGTCGAACCGCTAGGAATCAAAGGCGCTCGAAGACACAGATATGTTACTCTCCATACTACGCAAACGCGGTTAAGGAGGCACCTATACCGATATGGGCCTATACACTCTTTCCCTTCTCTCCCTCATTCCCGTTATCACCGTAGCGATTTTCCTCGTTATCCTTCGATGGCCGGCAAGCCGTGCAATGCCTCTTTCTTATATTACAGCCACTATACTGCACTTTTTGTCTGGAAAATACCCGGAGTGCAAGTCGCAGCCGCGACAGTAAACGGGCTCGTCGTTGCAGGAACACTTTTGTACATTATCTTCGGAGCAATTCTTCTTCTAAACACATTACAAGAAAGTGGAGCTTTACAGACTATTCGACAGGGCTTCACGAGCATTACTCCAGACCGGAGAATTCAAGTAATCATAATTGCGTGGCTATTTGGTTCTTTCATCGAAGGGTCCGCTGGCTTTGGAACACCGGCTGCCGTTGCCGTACCCTTGATGGTAGGACTTGGATTTCCAGCATTAGCAGCAGTCCTGGCTGGAATGCTCATTCAAAGCACCCCAGTGTCATTCGGAGCGGCCGGTACTCCTATTCTCGTAGGTGTAAACACAGGGCTTTCAGGTGCAGCCAATGTAGAAGCTTTCGCCATAACAAACGGTTTTGCTGAATGGTCTGATTTTCTTGCATTCATCGGACTGAAAGTTGCTTTTTTACACGCAATCGCTGGAACCTTAGTGCCACTTATTGTTGTTGCCTTTATGACCCGTTTTTTTGGAGCTGAACGTTCGTTCACCCATGGACTAAGAGTATGGCGATTTGCCCTTTTTTCAGCATTTGCCATGACCATTCCCTACATCATCGTTGCTAAAACACTAGGGCCGGAATTCCCAGCACTTGTGGGAGGCCTCTTCGGTCTGGTAATTGTTGTTACTGCAGCAAACAAAGGTCTCTTTATGCCATCCGCTACAGAGCCTTGGAACTTCCCTCCAAAAGAGGATTGGGAGCCAGACTGGTCTGGTAGCATTGAATATAAGGAGTCACTCGAATCAAGACAATCTATAACCTCTTTTCTTGCCTGGCTTCCTTATGGACTAGTTGGATTGTTACTGGTACTTACCCGACTTCCCGCCTTACCTCTGCGTGGATTGCTTTCTGGATGGTCTGTTACATGGTCGAATATTTTTGGTTCCTCCATAAGCGCAAGCTTTCAACCATTATTTCTTCCAGGAACCATATTCATCGCCGTTTCATTGATAACTTTTGTTCTACACAACATTAATGCTTCATCATACAAAAATGCTTGGTCTAGATCCTTAAAGACTACAGCAGCAGCCTCTATCGCACTTATTTTTACTGTGCCAATGGTGCAAGTCTTCATCAATAGCGGTGGTGGGGTCAGCGGGTTTGAACGAATGCCTATCGCTCTTGCGGACGGCGTTGCTTCGTTGGCTGGTAGTGCATGGCCCATCTTTGCGCCTTTCGTTGGGGGCTTAGGAGCATTTGTCGCAGGGAGCAACACTGTAAGTAACATGATGTTCTCACTATTTCAGTTTGGAGTTGGAGAAAGAATAAACGTCGACCCAAGTTGGATCGTAGCACTACAAGCAGTAGGAGGCGCAGCTGGCAACATGATTTGCGTCCATAACGTAGTCGCCGCATCCGCCGTGGTCGGCCTTCTGGGAAGAGAAGGTGCAGTAATTAGAATGACCATAGTGCCTTTCATCTACTATGCTCTTCTTCCTGGTTCTCTCGGCTATGCTATTGTTTGGTCTGCGGAAAAAGGTCTGATCAATGCAGGAAGCCTTCTAGCCGCAGGGCTATTGTTAGGCATCTTAGCTTTTGTCCGGCGAAATCTCTAAAACTAAATTTTTACGTATCCATTGGTGTATCCGAGAAAACACCTTTAATAAGCTCGGAAACTAGCCGAACGCCACTTGTTTTCGAAAGTTCATTCCTCCTTATTGGACAATTTTTCGGTAATGTGTCCACAAAGGTAAGCAGTCATAGACTCTAAACTGTTGATCTTACTACCGAACAACTGGCATATTCTTTGCTTATATACTTAAGCATGAAAGTTAAAAACGTCCTTATCATCGGCACCTTTCTTCCCATGCTATCAGCTCCTGCAGAACCACAGGACGAAAGCCCAGATTTTCTCTTCAAGGCTCCTAAAGGAAGTATCTCATTACGTATTGGTTACCGAAACGCACGGGCCTCAAGTGATATCTACAACTTTTTCTACGAAAATCTTACAGTAAACAAGACCGATTTCAACTCAATGAACCTTGGTCTAAATGTCTCCTATGCAGTCCACCCACGGATCGACATCCTCGCAGGATTTGATTACAGTAAACCGAACATAACATCAGAATACCGCGAGTTCGTTGAGGACAACGACAGTCCCATCACACAAAGAACCATCCTTGATACAACACCGGTCACCGCTAGTGTCAAATTTTACCTTCTGCCCCGTGGCCGATCTGTTAGCAATTTTTCCTATGTGACTAACAAAGCAAGGCCTTACATAGGAATCGGAGGCGGACTTGTTCGCCATAATCTATTCCAAACAGGCGATTTTGTGGACTTCAATGACTTATCAATCTTTACAAGCGAATTCATTTCGCAGAGCTGGGGTATGGAAACCCATGCTTTCGGAGGCATGGACATTCAGCTGACTCGCAAAGTATTTGTTACGATCGAAGGCCGTTATAGTTGGGCAGATACTTCACTTTCTGATGATTTTGTCGGCTTTAACCCAATCGATCTTTCAGGGTTTGCAACAACAATAGGAATTGGAGTAATTTTTTGATTAATATTAAATATAGGAGGGAGATCCATTGAAGCACTTAGTCTTTCTCGGGACAATCTTGCTCTTATCATCAACTGCATCAGCAAACTTCGACCAAAGATGGAACCCCTGGGTCGGATGTTGGGAACTTGTAGATGATGAACAGAAGGAACCTTTCGTCGATTCCAGCCAAGACGGAGCAGACTCATTACCAATAAATGGATTAGTTTGCCTACGCCCTACTAAGGACCAAACAGGAGTCACGGTAGAGACTACTTCTGACGGAAACCAATTCTTTGAAGAAACAGTAATTGCAAATGGGAAGAGAAATCCTTCTTCAAAAGGTAACTGCCAAGGATGGCAACAGAACAATTGGTCTAATGACGGACATCGACTATTCACCAAAGCTAAACTCACCTGTGACAACCCAGGCGACAACAAGTTCAGTACGCGCGAAATTACTGTTACTGGCCTCAGCATGATGACTCCACCTATGAATTGGACTGAAGTACAAGTTGTTGAAAGCAGTACAGGCCGAGCCGTCGTTATTCGTCGATATCGTCCAGCCGAAGACAACCGAAACGTTTCAAACAACGCATTTCACTCCCCTTATGGAATCGTAACAGAACCTATGTCCGTAACAGATGTTGTAGAAGCGTCTCGTTACGTCGCACCAGAAGCTATAGAAGTAGCTATACTCGAGCACGACGAAGGGTTTGACTTGAATTCCAATACGCTTCTCCAACTCGACGAAGCAAACATTCGTCCAGCACTCATTGATTTAATGGTGGCCCTAACGTTCCCTGATCAATTCAATGTCAAACAAGATCATACTTCTTATTCTTATGGAGGCCGCAGGCCTTTTGGAAACCCGTATTATTACAGGTCAAGCTTTCCCTATAGCTTTAGCTATCCGTATTATCTTGTTCCATTTGGATACTATTATTGGTATGCGCCCTATGACCCGTATTACGTTGTCCGTCCGATGAGAACTCCTGCGATCCGGCATGGCCGTGTGACAAAAAATGGATACACTCAAATCTCAACGCGACCAAATTCAGGCAGTCGTGGAAATTCACTAGTTGGGAGTTCCAGTGGTTCCAACTCGTCATCATCTTCATCAGGCTCAGTTACCTCAGGCGGCTACACAAACAGTGGGGGGTCTAAGAGAAAAGCTAAGCCAAGACGAAACTAATCTTCTTGAACTAGATGCTATTGTCAGTAAACACCACATCGTTGCAACAAAAATCTTGACTTGATACGTTTCCCTTTCTAGGTATTTGGATATGTCTCACTTTGGTGTAACTAGACTCGCACCCATGCTTACCAGAGAGATACAATTGTTTTTGTGAAGCCCCTGTTGTTGTCAGTACGACATCCACCAATAGATTCTTCTCCAACTATCCGAATCGCAGACCTAGTATCAGAGAAGAAAGCTTCTGGTTTAGATGTAGTTGACTTTTCTGCTGGGCGTGCCATCGAACACACACCTGCTTATATAGTAGAGGCAGCAACTTCGCCACTGAATTCGGGATACACTCATCAAACCATGGCTCGTGGGAAATTAGAGTTTCGCAAAGCATGTGCTATCAAACTGGCAAGGGAAAACGGAATTTCAGCAGATCCAAACACAGAAGTCATAGCCACTCTGGGTTGTAAACAAGGATTATTCCTTGCTTTGATGGCGACACTCAATCCAGGAGATGAAGTAGTAGTAGAAGATCCAGGATTCGTAAGCTACTCTCCGGAAATTCGATATTGTGGAGGCATCCCTGTCCCCGTTCCAATGCGATGGACAAAGCAAGATTTAGAAAAAAAAGTTACGTCTCGTACTCGAGCTATTTTGCTTTGTTCACCTCACAACCCTACAGGAATTGTACATTCACGGGAAGAACTCAGCGATATTGCATCAGTCGCTGAGAAAAACAACTTACTTGTC
>CAZFLB010000137.1:0-2803 GCA_964518945.1 uncultured Acidobacteriota bacterium
CATAAACAACCTCATGTAGATATTCACTGATACACTTTGCTTGAAATCTATTTACAAAAAACCACAAATGACTCATAGTGAATTATTTCTTGCCTCTAACAAACCAGAAGGACTGAAAACAAGGTAACTGATCAGTTTCCCATGTAAAAACATTCACTTCTCGGAAAGCATCAAATAAATTGGCGACTTCTAACTTGGATTGTGGAAACCTCAAATAAATACCTCTAAGTCGAGGGTTAAAGTGATCATCACTCCATCGATATATCAAATCTGAAACACGGTCTGTTTTCTCCTTGTAACCATGTTTGTCACTAAAAAATGAAAATAGAAAAGTAGCATCAGTCTTCATAACCCTATGTATTTCTGCGATAACTTTCTCTAGCTCTAGGTTGTAATATATACACCCCAGTCCATATACCAACCTGAAATATTGATCCGCAAAAGGGATTTTGTACGGTTCCCAGATTTGCAATTCTATATCCGAGATGTTTTCTTTGACTAATGCCTCACGACCACGTACTACAGTCTCGTCTGACACCTCAAGACCGTAGCAAACGAAACCTTTTTCACGCACCATCTTTAAGTTTGCAATAGATCCAAATCCAAACTCCAATGCATTACCGGTGTAATTTCCTTTGATAGATAACTCTCTACCCTGATCATCAAAATATGTACTCATTTCACTGTCATTTTTGCGTAGATTAGACACATGCTTCACCAAGGTATCAGTTGGATACTCTATACCGGGTGACACCCCAGGCTCATACTGAGAATATATGTCTTCCCAAGCTCTATTGGTGACCATCTGCAATTGATCGGTTTTCATAAATAAACCTCAGTTCAATTAAACTAGTATTAACACACAAACTAAATTAACTTTACAAGCATTACAATAAAATATTCTCTATATAGACTGGTTGAATAAATTACAAACCTATCACTGATGCATGCACTAAGTGACACTGTCACCACTGACGATACACTACTGTATCTGACCTATTCTAGAATGATGACCTACATATTCACTTATGTGAAATTACAAATGTTTCAACATCCAAATGAAAATCTTCAATATGACTCTTGATCTTGTCATCAGACCATTGCCACCACTGTATATCGAGTAAATCATCAACAATTTTGTCGGAAAATCGCATCCTGACGATTTGAGACGGCACACCGGCAACAACAGCATAGTCTGGCACATCCTTGGTAACCACAGCTCGGGCACCTATTACAGCACCGTTGCCAACAGTCACGCCCGCAAATATCGTCACACTCTCTCCAATATAAACATCATTCTTGATGATAGTTTGTCGTGATTTTCGAACAGCATCTGCTGTGCTATCCTGACTAACATCCACTACCGAGTTATCAAAATGATACTTAAGTGGATATGTTGTCACTTGTGAAGTATCGTGACCGAAGAAACCTATTGCACAGTTGTCTCCAATATGACAGAATCTCCCAATATTACAATTCATTAGTTTAGTGCCACGCTTATAGTAAGAATATTTACCAATCTTAACATCATCAAATTCCCTATCCATGTCTCCAAAATTTCGCGTATGATCTTCAAGGTATGGAATTATCATATCCTCACTTACTCCTAAATCTATAAGCTGTCGCAAAATTTCAGAAAAAAATATTGGCGCTACAACAATAAGATCATACTCATAATTTGTCACTTGCTCAGGAAAAATAATTTTCTTCCCTTCAATCTCTCGTCCAATCAACCTTGAATCATTGTCAATAAAAGCAATTACGTCAATTGCCTTTATCAATATCAATGGCTTAAGTTGATGAAAAAGGTCGCGGCCATCATCATTTGCGCCAAATATCATTACACGCATCTGAATAAATTTGTTCATAATCGACACTTTGTTTGGATTCTCTGCATTATCAAACATCATTATCAGGATAAGCTACAATCACAAGCACTTTATTGTTTTTCCGCATAACATATACTCCCATGTTGATAATTATTATTAATGACAAAAATACACTATGAATCGCATAATGACATCAAGGACTTCGACACACGACTAGTACCAAACCCATCGACTAAACCTTGAGATCTGCTTGACATTTTTGCACGCTGTTGCGGATCATATAACAATCCCTCCAATGCTTCAGCAAGATCGGAATCTATAGAAGACGCCCACAAATTACCAATGCTCTTAGCACAACCCTGGTCATCCAACTCTTTAGCCGTTAGCACCTGATCATCTGAGGCAATCAATATAATCATTGGTACCCCTAAACAACATAACTCCCAACAAGTAGAACCGCCCGCATTGATCGATATATCAGCCCAAATCATATGTCCAGCCATATCAGATACATTGTCATAAATTTGTATATTATGTTCTAGCTTAGATAGAGTCCGAGAAATCAACTCTTCAACATCTCCCCCCCCAACTATAAGTCGCACATCTAAATTACAATGTACCATTGAGATTGCCCTTAATATCATCAAGTATTGATCGGTCATATCGCTACCACCCAAAGTGACCAGGACTCGATGATCTGTTTTATCAAATGAATTGGTAATCTCTGTACGAGCCAATAGAAATTGTTCGCGCAGGAGAGCATAAGTTGGCCCTAGCAAGCTTACACAATCGGATCTAATTTTATAGTGCAACTTAGAGGCTCCCAAATTCTGATTCAGAAACCAGTGAGCTGAAGTTAGGTCACGATTATGATCTCTTCCTAAACCTATCACAGCCAGTTTAATTCCACTACATCTCACTTTCTCAAGATAGTCAGGAGTAGCCTCATAATGATCCACCACTACAACATTTGC
>CAZFLB010000138.1:0-4271 GCA_964518945.1 uncultured Acidobacteriota bacterium
AAGAGAACGCCATAATTTTCCTCCAATATTATGTAGAAGTAGTAATTCAATCTAAGCACCGGTTACCTTATGACCTATTAATCTTGCATGTACGACTCGTGTATCATTTAGCACCAATACATCATTGCTGTTCAGATAATTCACTATATCATACACATGCCTATGAGCAATCTCTTGGGTATCACGCTCATATACAAGCAATCTAGCATGATCTCTCGGCTCTATAGGTTGCTGAGCTATATGTTTTGGGTCAAGTTTATAGTCAAAATTGCCGATGTGAAGTTTATTTCGATGTTTCATTGATACAATATATGTGTGAAATTCAGCCTGTCATATTCCCTACTTCAAAACACAAGCGGATTACATTTAGACTTACAGCAAAGATTTCTGAATTTCTTCAGGATATGTTAATCCAAGATGGTCATAAGCAGCTCTGGCAGCTATGCGCCCTCGCGATGTTCTCTCAAGGAAACCTAACTGCAAAAGATATGGTTCGTATACATCCATTATTGTGTCAGATTCCTCACTTATTGAAGCAGCAATTGTGTCAAGACCGACCGGTCCTCCAGAAAACTTCTCAATAATTGCTGTTAACATACGTCTATCGATTTCGTCCAAACCTATTTCATCTACATCTAAAAGGCCCAGTGCATCATTAGCAACACTTCCGGTAATGACTCCATCAGCTCGCACTTGGGCATAATCACGCACCCTCCTTAATAAGCGCAGAGCTACTCTAGGCGTCGCCCGTGCACGTCTCGCAATTTGACCTATACCATCTGCATCCACTTCCACTTTCAATAATTCCGCAGCTCTTAATACAATGGCTTCCATTGATTCAATATCATAGTAATCCAACCTAAACAACGCGCCAAACCTAGCACGCAAAGGAGCGGTCATAAGGGCTAGTCTAGTAGTAGCACCAATTACTGTAAAATGAGGGAGCTTCAATCTTATACTGCGAGCACTAGGCCCTTTACCAATTACTATATCAAGAGCAAAATCTTCCATAGCTGGATACAACACTTCTTCCAGTACCCGTCCTAACCGATGTATCTCATCCACAAAAAGCACATCTCCTGCTCGCAAATTAGTTAAAATTGCTGCTAAATCACCCTGTCTTTCTATAGCTGGTCCGGCCGTAACTTTTATATTTACGCTCATCTCATTTGCTACTACATGCGCAAGTGTAGTTTTACCAAGTCCGGGAGGTCCATAAAATAAAACATGGTCGACAGATTCTTCTCGCTTCCTGGCAGCCTCTATCAATATTTGCAGGTTGTCCTTAACTCGGGTCTGGCCAATCATCTCTGACAATCGTTCTGGTCGTAGAGACAATTCGGGACTATCTTCTTGTTTTTCTTTACCCGCTATTACCCTATTGTCATTTTCAGTCATACGAGAATTATAGTCGGGATATATATACTAAGTAAAGTAATATATCTCGCTATATTATTTGCTGTCTGCTAATATTCAGTTTACAATCAAAAAAAATGCAAAAGGTGGCATCATGAATAAAGTTTTTGCTAGCGACCATCCATTAGTAGCTCACAGTCTCACACAATTACGCAATCTTGATACAACCCCAGAAGAATTCCGCAAACACGTTCACCATATTAGTAAACTCTTAGCCTATGAAGCTACCTCTCATCTAGCTACAAACTCTATTGAAATAAATACACCCATGGGGAATACTAGCGGTCTAGAAGTTACAGAACAAGTATCTTTAGTACCGGTACTTAGAGCTGGACTAGGTATGGTAGATGGAATACTGGAGCTTATACACACAGCCTCCGTAAGGCACATAGGACTCAAGCGCGATGAAGAACCTCTAAAACCAGTACAATATTATACAAACCCACCAGACGACACCAGTAAACGAACTTGTTTGTTATTAGACCCAATGCTGGCCACAGGAGGTACAGCATCTGAAGCATGCAGTCTGATAAAATCCTGGGGTGCAGATCACATAATTTATATAGGAATATTAGCTGCTCCAGAAGGAATTCAACGCTTGCAGTCTGAACATTCAAACGTACCTATATATGTTGGCGCTATAGATTCGCACCTAAATGATATAGGTTTTATTGTTCCAGGGCTCGGAGATGCTGGGGATAGACAATTCGGAACCTAGACACTACTACAATTAAATGTCTGTAACGCTATTAGTATTATGTACTTCAACTACCGTGACCATGCTAGGATGCTTGATTGCATCTCGAATTGGATCACGACTGAATGCATTAGTAGACAATCCACGCACGCGCCACCATCACAAACAAGGATTGCCCCGAGTAGGAGGAATTGCCCTATTTGCTGGCTTTGCCGTAGCAAGCACACTGGCTTACACTCAATCTGCTCCAGATAATCCAGATGACGTACGACGAATAATGGGTGTGATAATTGGATGTACTTTGTTATTACCAATAGGTTTGATAGATGATTTAAAAGAATTAGGTTGGGTCCCTCAACTCTTAGGTCAATTACTTGTCTCGATAATTGCTGTTTTTACAACCGTCTTTATAGAACGCTTTACCAACCCTCTGACAGGAAATATTGTCGAACTTAATGTTTTACCTATTTTGGGGCCAGCACTAACTATCATGTTTACAGTATTTTGGATAGTAGGCATGATGAATACAGTAAACTGGCTTGATGGACTTGATGGACTAGCAGCTGGCGTAGGTGCTATAGCATCTTTACTTTTCGCAATCCACATGTACAGACTCGGACAAGAGCACGTATCACTATATGCTCTCGCAATGGCAGGCGCATGCCTAGGAGTCTTACCTTTCAACTTTAGCCCTGCTCGCCTGTTTTTGGGAAGCACAGGTGCTATGATACTAGGCTATGGCCTAGCAACACTATCTATACTGGCACCTGCCCGAGTAGCAACAGCATTGCTAGTAATGGCGGTACCAATAGCTGACACTGCATGGCAAATATATGATCGCTATAGGAGAGGCAAATCGATATTTAAAGGAGATAGAGGACATTTGCATTTTAGGCTAATTGATAAGGGTTACCCACAGATACGTATCGTCATAGGATATTGGCTAGCATGCGGATTTTTCGGGGCTATTTCGATATTTGTGACATCACAATTAGTTAAGCTCGTCGTCTTGCTGGCACTCATCAGCCTAACTATATCGTACATAGCACGCCTATCACGCACAAATCCTATTTAATAGAAACTTTCAGGCTATTATCAGGAACAAATTGCCAAAGAAACCACTCAATTGAGTATAAGACTGGGATAACCACTATATCTACACCTATAGTAACAGTAAAAGCAGTGGCAATTACTCTAACAGCATCGATAATCATATTGGACAGGGCCGTTTGTATTGTTGCAGGCATTCCCACATAGTAAAGTGCTAACCCCAAGACAACTATCAAAATCCCTAAGGTTGGCCATGCTCGCCTATCGCTGGAACTAGGCATCATTGTGTTACTTAACGCAAATAGCACATATCCCCATATAAATAAATCAGCCGATCTAAAAACATGCAATGCGTTAATAAACCCATCAATCAAATCGCCACGTAACAAAGCTGTTCCAACATCATCTAAATCAAGCAATTTAAGACCAATAGCGGCAACCGCTGCACATCCAAATATTAAGGGTGCTACCCCTATTAAACTCTCGCGTACAAAATCTACTTTTTTTGTATGTACATAACCTAGGCGCAATGATCCATCATTCTGTCTTTTAGGCCACACAGAAAAACCCATTGTAGGTACCCCTAATAGACGAGCCATAACTAAGTGACTCATTTCATGCAACACAACTCCCGGCAAAAACACAATCTGATTGATTAGTATCGCCATTCCAGTATGCCTAGTTAACAACAAAAATACTGTCTGGGTATGACGTGATATCCAATTCTGCAAAACCAACAAAACTGGCGCAGTTATAATCAGCCACAACCACAATTCCATATGTGTATTAGTCACTTATAAATGTCTATCAACCGACCGCAAAATACCTGAAAATTCTTCCACTGATAGGCTAGCACCACCAATCAGTACACCATCAATATCACTTTGTGCTACAAATTCACTAACATTTTTCCTGTTAATGCTACCTCCATACTGAATCCGAATTGATTTAGACACCTCATGTCCATAAACCTTTACCAAAGTACCTCTTATGTATTCAGTACAGATTTGATTTGCTGCAGCAGGAGTAGAGGCACGACCTGTCCCAATTGCCCAAATTGGTTCATAAGCCACCACAGTCTGTAATGCATCTTCATGCGATATTCCGC
>CAZFLB010000139.1:0-5626 GCA_964518945.1 uncultured Acidobacteriota bacterium
GACAGTCGGGTAATCAGCAACGCAACTGAGCTAGGAGACGGTACGATCGCGGAAGATGGTGAAGTTCGAGCTATCTCTGTTGACGGAAAACCTCGGGTAGGATTCAAAACGCCATCTAAACGACTAGAACTGTATTCCAGAACACTTACTGATTGGGGTTGGCCAGAGCATTCCCTCCCTGGCTACATCCAAAGTCAAGTGCATCGTGATTCTGTGATGTTGGAAAAAAACAAATTTGCGTTGGTGCCAACGTTCCGACTCCCTACGCACATTCACACAAGATCAGCCAACTCCAAATGGCTCAATGAGATTTCGCATCGCAATCCCATTTGGATGCACCCAGAGGACGCGAAAAATTTGTCTGTCAATACAGGTGCCCTTATCCGAGTAACCACCGAAATCGGATATTTCGTGAATAAGGTCTGGGTAACAGATGCAATAGCTCCAAGAGTGATTGCGTGTTCTCACCACCTCGGCCGGTGGCGGTTGAATCGAGAGCAAGGAAGCCAATGGAGCTCCACTCTCATACAATTCGAAGACCACCGGAATGGAATACGAATGCGTCATGTGGAGAAGCCGCAACCTTTCGAAAGCGCTGATCCGGATTCGCAGCGAATATGGTGGAGCGATGGTGGTGTTCACCAGAATTTGGCTTTTCCTGTACAGCCGGATCCTGTCTCTGGAATGCATTGCTGGCATCAGTTGGTATCAGTAGCACCTGGTTATTCTGAGGACAAATATGGCGACGTATTCGTTGATCGAAAAAAGGCCCGTGACATCTACGAAGCGTGGTTGTCGAAAACAAAGCCGGCCACAGGGAAATTAAGGCGGCCACTTTGGTTAAATCGCCCGGTTAAACCGTTAATGGACCAGTTTAAACTTTAGTTTTCCTAAATATTGAACAGGATATAAATACCCGGTAAGTCATCGATCGACAATGAAACTGCTTGACGGACTAAGTGCTAAATGGAGTAGTAAGGACCCTTTAGAAAGGGTGAGGGCAGTCAAAGGTCTTTCTAAATCTGATGACGACCAGCTAAATTCAATAGCAAGACTTGATACAGATGCTCGAGTCCGCCTTGCGGCTGTGCGAAAGATTCGAATGCCAAGTGTGTTATTGAAAATTGCCGAGAATGACCCCGATGCAAAAGTCCGTGAAGTATCCTTCGACAGAGCGCGAATCCTGTTGGTTAAAATCGCTTCCGATTCTATAGACGAAGCGGAATCCATGAGGGCAATAAGCTTACTTAGTGTGGGTGCCGATATTGCTAAAGTCGCAACGCAGGCAAAATTCCCGATTGTGCGAGAGACAGCCGTCCGTAATCTTCCTGATGATGATGCTAAGGCTGTTTTCATTGGAAATTCCGAGAATGATGCTCTCTGTTTACACTTGATCTCGACCATCTCGTCGGACGATGCATTTCGCCAAATCATTAGGGAGAATAGCGACCGAAGCAGCATTGCAAATGCAGTACTCGCGAAAACAGATAAGCCGTCCTCCGTAAACTTGCTAGAGGAAATCGCAAATGACCAAACTCTGCCTAAATCACTGATTGACCGATCATTGAAACAACTTAGAGCTCTCTCCTCTGACTGTGAAACGGTAATAACTGCGGACCGAAACGAGAGCTTACGGTCTCTTTGTGAAGAACTTAAACTAGTTTCAAGTGCAGACGATTTGGATAATATGAATCGGATTCTATCGTCATGGAATCAAATTACTGCTGATTTTCAAATTGATGCTAAATTGCTTACTCGATTCAGTCGAGCACGAGACCGCGCCCGACGTTTAACATCCAGCAAGGAGAACGTTCCTAATAGTGAGGGGTCTCCTCCGGCTGGGCAGGATGCTTCATCATCCACGAATACGGAATTAGCTCGCAAATACTTGCCGGGCCTTACTCGAATTCAAGAGGAACTAGTTGCTGGTAACCCGGAAACCGCGGCCAAACAGTTTTCTAAAATGTCTCGACTGTGGCCATCAATCGAAAAACACGTAGATAACGAAACGATCACCTTGTTCGACAAACTCGAAAGGTTGCTCCGAGAGCAGCAGGTAGCTAATCGACTTCAAGCGTCACAGGGAGAAGAAAAGAACCTTGCTACCGTATTAGGATTCGTTGATTCTTTGCAAACCCTCGCTTCATCAGATGCAACAACGGTCAAAAGTGCGCATAGAGCTTTAAATGAATCCGAACAACTACTGAATACCCTAGGGTCATTACCTCAAAGTGTCAACCGAACGAAAATCTACCAAGACGTTCAGAAGGCGCGCGGACAACTCGTGGTCAAAATGCGCCAGGTCCAGGAAATTAACGATTGGGAACGCTGGAAAAATGCTGAGATTCAAGCAGCGCTGATCAAGCGAGCTCAATCACTAGTCGAATCCCAAGACATTCAAAAAGTTGCTACGGAGCTAAAAAAGATTCACGCCGACTGGAGAACAGCAAGCAAGGCACCTCCTGATAAAGCACGGCGTTTATGGGAGCAGTATCAGGAAATTCGAAAAACGCTTCTTCTGCGGTGCAGGACGTACTTCAATCAACGAAAGGCTCTTCACAAGGAGAATCTCGAACTCAAAGTTAAGATATGCGAGAACGCGGAAAAGCTAATTGAGTCAAGAAACTGGAATACCGCAATAAACAAAATAGATGCATTACGTGATGAGTGGAAACTGATAGGCCCCGTATCGAGAGATAACTCCGATATTATTTGGAAACGCTTCCAGGCCGCGACACGTAATTTATACACAAAAAGAAGGGAGTATTTCCAAGAGCGCAAGAAAAACATCGCGGAGAGCAAAACAGCTAAGAAAGCTATCCTCGCCAGTTCCATGGCATTGAGAGAGTCTACCGAATGGAAAATGACGGCGCTGAAATTCAAGCAACTTCAAACCGATTGGCGAAAAGCTGGCTCTATCCCCAAGAAGGATGAGGAAAAACTATGGCAGGATTTTCGAGAACATTGTGATTATTTTTTTGAACGGCACGGAAGGCGTCACGAAATCGAAAACGAAAGTCAAAGGAAACAACGCACATCAATTCTGCGGCAGCTTTGTGAACTCTGTGACGCTGAGAGCCCAAGTGCAGATAAGGTTGTCCGACTGAAGGAAATATGGCTCTCTTGGCAAAACCTCGGAACGCTCCCCAGCTCTGAGCTTGAGTTACAACAAAAAATCGACTCAGTAATTAGCCGGATCACCGCCGACGATTCGCAAGAGTTCTCCGACACGATCTTCGCTTCGAAGACGAATCTCAAAAAGCGGGAGAACCTTGTAAAACGATTAAAAACAGTCATTGAGCCGTGTCTTTCACAGGCCAACAACAGCACTGATTCGAGTACCCCAGAACTTAAAGATGTCGCAGCCATGCTTAAAGAAGCTCTCGCGCAAAACACTATGGTAGGGACTCGGGAAAGAGAACGCGGGCCGGACTGGCGAAAAACAAACAGTGAGGTTAACAAGATATGTAAGTCTTGGGTAATCACGACTCCCATCGCAGGCGAACAGGGCCAGGAATTAGCCAAGAGTTTTTACCAAGCCCATCTTGAATACAAAAAAGCATTTAGCGAAGCCACACGTCAGTAGCTTTTGATACGCAAAGCATTCAAAATCACAGAGACAGAACTGCACGCCATAGCTCCGGCGGCTAGGACTGGTGATAACGCTAGACCGTACGTGTTGTAAAAGACTCCCGCAGCAATTGGAATACTTATCCCGTTATAAAAAAATGCCCAGAACAGATTCTGACGGATAATCCGCATAGTCTTTTTGGATAACCTAACAGCATCCATGACGCTCGTTAACCCGCCCCTGATGAGGGTTACGTCTGAAGCATCTATCGCGATATCAGTTCCACCATGAACAGCAATTCCAATGTCCGCTTTCGCAAGAGCTGGCGCATCATTGATACCATCACCAACCATCGCAACCAGAGTGCCACTGGATTGAAGCTTTTCGACTATTGAAGCTTTAGATTCAGGAAGGACCCCTGCATGTATCTCACTAATTCCTACGACCTCAGCGACTCTACTGGCAGCAATATGGTTGTCCCCTGTTAACATTGTTGGGAGTAGACCCGAATCCTCCATCTCAGCAACTGCGCTGGGAGCACTTTCCTTAATGGCGTCTGCAACTCCAAGTACACCAATCAACTGGGAATTAATTGTTACAAATACCGAGGTTTTCCCGCTTCTCGTCAGTTGATTTGCTTGTGTTTGCAAACCGCTCACATCGAGGCAGTTCTCTTCCATTAGCCGCGAATTCCCTACTAGCACTACGTCGTCGTCCAATCGGGCGCGAACACCCTTTCCAGGGTACATCTTGAATTCATCAGGAACTTTAGTCCTGATTGCCTTGCTAGTGGCATAGTCGACGATCGCACGACCAATGGGGTGCTCCGAGCTATACTCCCCTGCCGCGGCCGTTGAAATTACTCTAGTAGCATTATTCGGTCCGTGCGTAAAGACATCTGTAACTCTGAAGTTCCCCTCGGTCAATGTCCCTGTTTTGTCCAGTATGATTCGATGAACTCTAGATAGTAGTTCCAGGCTCTCGGCCGTCTTGAAAAGAATTCCTCTAGTCGCACCTTTGCCCGTAGCGACCACAATTGCTGTAGGGGTTGCGAGGCCAACGGAGCAAGGACAAGCCACAATCATCACTGCTATTGCTTTCTCAAGCGCAAACGGCAACCCGGAATCAGATAGCACCCAAACAACAAAAGTTAGAGCAGCAGCACCGAGCACCATCGGGACTAGTATGCTGGCCACCTTGTCGGCAATGCGTTGGACTGGAGCCTTTGATGTCTGCGCATCTTGAACAAGCCTAATAATTCGAGCAAGTACGGTGTCCGACCCTACCTTAATAGCTTTAAATCGGAATGCTCCGATCTGATTTAACGTCCCCGCCGTTACATCATCACCGGGAACCTTGTGAACCGAAGAACTCTCTCCTGTCAACATCGATTCGTCGACAGTCGTTTCCCCGGTGTGCACGACGCCATCAACAGGAATTCTTTCTCCCGGTCGAACGTGAATGATGTCGCCACACGACACACTTGATACCTCAACTTCACGCTCGTTTCCCTCACTCAAACCATCAACGATACGAGCGGTCTCTGGAGAAAGCGTCATCAATTTCTGAACAGAAGACGAAGCTCTATGTTTGGCTCTCGCCTCAAGTAGCCTACCTATGAGAACTATTGTAACGATCATCGAAGCGGTATCGAAATATAATCCGCGCTCAGCAACCGCCTCAAACAACTCACCAGACCCAAATATAGCAATGCTACTATGGAAAAACGCAGTGCCGGCCCCTAAGGCAATCAGACTGTCCATATCGAAAGATAACCGCTTTAAGGTACCTAACGCACGTTGGAAAAACTGCTGGCCGCACCAAAATAATACCAATGAAGCCATAAGAAACGACACAAAGGGCATTAGGCTTGGAGATATCCCGATCATCGAAAAAAGGCTTGTTGGCGCCATGCTCGTCAGCATAATGAATCCAGACAAGGCCACGGCAACAACAACCCTCCGTGTTAGCAACTGCACTGAATCCATATTCCGTTGCTGGCCCATAGCGCTTCCCGACTTTACAAACTCGCTGACTTTGTAAGGCCCCGCTTCT
>CAZFLB010000140.1:0-17609 GCA_964518945.1 uncultured Acidobacteriota bacterium
GCAACGTCTAACGAATCTTGATAAATTCGTACCATATCAGAACCCAGGTTAGACTTTCCAGAAATATATGAGATGTTTCAGTTTTCACTTCTTGATACGTGACTCTTATGCACCTACCACATTGCACAAAAAAGATGCCTCACTAATTATTGATTGATAAGGTCACCACAATTATCCACGTGCTGTAATTTTCCAAAAGCTAAAGCGCTTACTTCTGTCTCTAGTTTATCTCCATCACCAACAACGACTAAAATTGCGTCTTCGAGACCTAAGTACTTCTTCGCCACAACCTCCAGCTCAACAAGCGAAACGTTTTCAACTTCTTCGCAATAACGATTTAGGTCTTCTTTCTTAAGGCCAAATCCGTCAAGTTCCGCAATCTCTCCTGCTACCTGAGACAATGTTTCAAACCGCTGTGCGAACCCCCGAACAAGGCTATCCTTTGCATGGTTTAGCTCTTGGTGGGTGATCGGACGGCTCCAAGTTGATAGTGACTCGAACTCAAACAGAAGTTCATCTATTGCTTTCCGTGTGACGGAGCTCTCCACAGAAGTAGAAGCCACCAAAATACTTTGAAATGAGCTATATCGAATAGCTGCAAAAGCCCCGTACGTATAACCTTTATCCTCACGAAGGTTCAAATTTAGTCGACCTGAAAAACCACCACCCAAAATAGTAGTCAAAACTTCTAGCACATAATAGTCATGTGTAGCACGAGGTGGACCAAGTTTCGCTATACGAAGCTCCGACTGTGCAGCACCAGACCGGTTTGCGAAATAGGTCGCTTGTGATACAGGCTTGACTGACTCTACTAAAATCTTGCTAGCTGTCTTGGGTTTCCTCCAATCACCAAAAGCCTGCTCCGCTAACTGCTGACCCTCTTCAAGATCTATGTCGCCCACCATTATCAGTACGCTATCTTCTGGCGTATAGCGGTCTAAATAAAATTGCTCCAGATCAGTTCGCCTCATCTCTATGATAGATTTCTCGATACCAGAAACAGGCCAACCATAAGGATGTGCGGAGCCGAACAAACACTTCCGAAGAGCTTTTCCTGCAATTGAGGTAGGACTTACCTTCTCTTGTAACATATTGTCCAGCCTCTGTTTTCTCAAACGTTCGAGCTCTTCCTCTGGGAAAGTTGGGTTAAGTACAACATCGGCCATCAATTCCAGCGAGGTCGGCAGGTGGCGTTTCAACGCATCGAGCGCAACAACACTCCATTCACGGCTTCCCCCCGCTGAAAGGTGACTACCCAACCGATCAAACTCCGCCTCTATTTCAAGCGAAGTTCGTGTGGTGGTTCCCTCTTCCAGCATCTCAACAGTCATCGAGGAGAGACCAGTGCAATCAAACGTTTCAGCCGTAGCCCCCGCGTTAATCATGAGCGCAGTAGATACTTTTGGGACATCTCGTCGCTCAACAACTCTCAAAGAGATTCCATTTTCAAGTCTCGCTTTTAGTATTCTAGGCACTTCGAAATGTGGGCTAGTCTTGATTTCGGGAACTTCCTCACGCTTGGGCTCTTTACTTTCTTTAAGCACTGCCTTTTCCGGACAGAAACTAACGGTTAACCTTGGTGCTAAAAGATAACGATTCGCAGCCTCGAGAATATCCCTGGTTTCCAGTTTTTGGTATCTCGCATAATCTCTCTCAATAAAATCTGGAGAACCCAAGAAAGTTTGGTACATCGCTAAACGATCTGCCTTACCTCCGAAACCACCAATTCGCTCAAGACCTGACAAAAAACCGAATTCCTGTCCAGCTTTTACTCGTGACAATTCCTCTAATGTTGGGCCTTTAGCAGATAGAGATCGGATTTCTTCGTCAACAAGCGCTTCAAGACGCGTTAAAGATTCACCGGGTCTTGCAGTTGCTACAATGCCAACAAATCCGGCTATTTCAAGACTGTAATTAAAAGCACTTACATCCGAAGCAACTTGCTCGTCATAAACGAGTCTCTTATACAGACGGGAATTTTTACCATCCGCCAAAAGATTCGACAGTAAATCTAGGGCTGCATCATCTTTATCAAAATAATTGACACCTGGCCAAGCCATATAAACTCGTTCTTGTGGCACACGATCGTAGACTTTGATTCGTTTTTCACTGGGCAACGAAATTGTGTGCCGCTCGGATCTCTCAAGAGGCAAGCCAGGAGGAAGTGGAGCAAAGTATTTTTCCACCAAATCTCGAGCAGCTTGAAAGTCAAATTGACCAGCAATAGAGAGCACACAATTGTTTGGGGTATAAAATTTATTAAAGAACGCATGTACGTCTTGAAGTGATGCTTTTTCTAAATCCTCCATACTCCCAATGATGTGCCAAGAATAAGGATGCCCGCTGGGAAAAAGATTTTGAAACAGCACCTCAACCGCCGTACCATATGGCACGTTATCCATGGTTTGTCGGCGTTCGTTCTTCACAACATCTCGCTGATTATCAAAATTCTCCTGAGTAACCGCATCCAGAAGATAACCCATACGATCAGATTCAGCCCACAAGACTAGCTCTAGAGCACCGGAAGGAACTGTTTCAAAATAGTTGGTACGGTCAAAATTTGTCGTCCCGTTCACACCACCTTGAGAAATATTTGCTCCTGCTCGCTCCATAAGAGAAATGTACTCTTCTTTTACGTTTCGCGAGCCCTCGAACTTCATGTGCTCAAACAAATGGGCGAAACCGGTCTTCCCTGGGCGTTCATTCTTCGAACCCACGTGATACCACAGGTTTACGTGAACGACGGGCAACTTGTTGTCCTCGTGTAGGATAACTTGTAGTCCGTTTGGCAGAGAATAGGTCTCAAATTCAATTCCGGGGACACTAACTTTGGCTTGATTTTTTTGAGTCAAAGAATCTCCTTATCAAATTAACAGAGTCAAGAAAGAACTGATGTATTCCTCTTATATAATAACTCTCTACGAGAACCTTATGATCATTACCTTACTAGCAGCTGTTCTATTCCAAGATTTGTTTACTACTCCTTTTTCGTTAGAACAGATGCACGAAAAGCAGGCCGTGATTGAGACAACAAAGGGCAACATCATAATTCAGTTACTTCCACAAAAAGCACCAAATCATGTAGGGCATTTCATAAAGCTAACAGAAGAGGGTGAATACAACGGAACATCATTTCATCGAACCATCAAGCATGGGATCGTACAGGGGGGAGATCCGAAAACAAAAGATCCAGAAGCGTTCGAAACATATGGAACCGGTGGACTTGGAACTTTAGCACTCGAACTCTCAGATGAACAACACACAAGAGGTGCTATTTCAGCAGTTCAGATTCCTGGAAATCCTAATAGTGCAGGCTCACAGTTTTTTTTCGTTGTCACAGACCAGCCACAGTTGGATGGCCAATACACTGTCTTTGCTCGAGTAATCGAAGGAGTAAATCTAATCCAGACTATTTCAGAAATACCGACTGATGCAACAGGACGCCCCTTAGAACGTGTTGAAATAGTTAACGTAACATTACGAGACAAACCGCCTCCGGAAATACCACCGTTTTCGACAGAGACAATTGAAGAACTGTCTGTACATCAAGTTACTCTTGTAACCTCTTTTGGAGAAATTACTGTAGAGTTGTTCCCAGATCGAGCAGAGCAACACGTCCGAAATTTCCTAAGGCTCGCAAAAATCGGCGCTTATGAAGGCGTTACTTTTCATCGAATAGTTCCTGGTTTCGTAATTCAAACTGGCTTTCTCCAAACTCGAAAGGAACCTCCTTCAGAAAGTATTTTGAAATACGTAAAACAACTCGATCCAGAGTTTAACCAGACACCTCATGTAGCCGGCATTCTTTCGATGGCTCGAGGTGACGATGTCGCTAGTGCTGCTACATCATTTTTCATCGTTACTTGAAACGCTAACTCATTGGACGAAAAATATACTGTTTTCGGTCGAGTGGTAGAAGGCATGCAAATCGTAAGTAAAATCGAAGCCCTGCCTCTTAATGGTGAAGAACCCTCGCAGCGGGTTGAAATAACGCACCTCCGAATCGAACGAACGGAACCATAAAGAAAGGCTATTTAACCTATGCTTAAGGTTGATGTAGGTATCATTGGAGGCGGACCGAGTGGCTTATCAACTGCTATTGAGTGTGCAAAAAATGACATTTCTTGTGTCATCATCGAAAAAGGATCTCTAGTCGACGGCATTCGTCGATTTCCCTTAAATATGGTCTTCTTTACAACACCTGAGCTTCTTGAAATTGGAAATTTGCCACTCGTTTGTGTTAACGAGAAGCCGACAAGACTTGAAGCTCTTAAGTACTATCGACGTGCAGCAGAGTATTACCAGCTACCTTTAAGGTTATATGAAAAAGTTGAAAAGGTTCGAAAAGTCAATGGGCATTTTGAAATAAAGAGTTCATTTCAACGAGAGTTGACAGGAACCCCTGAACCAATTACTACCAAAAAACTTGTAGTAGCAACTGGATACTACGACAACCCTAACCGCTTGGGTGTCCCTGGGGAAGATCTTCGGAAAGTCACCCACTATTACTCAGAATCTCATACATACTATGGTCTTGATGTAGCTGTCATTGGCGGCTCAAACTCAGCAGCAGAATCTGCTCTTGACCTTTATCGCTCTGGAGTCAAAGTCCGCCTCATTCACCGAGGTTCCGATCTGTCAACACACATCAAATACTGGGTGCGCCCAGACATCAAAAATCGGATTGAAAGAGGAGAAATTGAAGCATACCTAGAGACTGAAGTGGAAGAAATTCTTCCCGACACACTAAAGTTAAAGAAAAAAAGTGGTGAACGCTTCACGGTACCAAACAATGCAGTATTAGCACTGACTGGTTATCATCCTGATTACATGTTCTTACAATCTATGGGCATAACTATTAACAAGGCCAATGGGAAGCCTTCGATTGAACAAGAAACTGGCGAAACCAATGTACCTGGTCTGTATCTCGCCGGTGGCATTGTAGCAGGTCAAATGACTAACAAAGTGTTTATAGAAAACGGTCGCCTTCATGGTCAAAAAATTGTCCAACACATATTGACAGGCAAGTAAACCTTTTCCTTACATCCCTACTTGCAACTTAATTCCACGTAATATCATTCATTAAGAACCAAAAAAACTAAGGTGCAAACTCTATGCCTCGCAAATGCAGTTCAAACCAACGAGTCATCTGTAAATAGCTATCGAGACGCGTCGCAACCTCATCCCAGCCATGGTCTTCCATTGGATAAACAACAAGATCAAAGTTCTTTTTTTTCTCTATGAGGACTTGTGCAAGACGAAATGAATCTTGAACCTGGACATTACCATCTACAAGTCCGTGCTGAATTTGCAGAGCATCGCTCAGACCGTCAGCATAATAGATCGGGCTCGATCGTCGATAAGCTTCGGGATCTTCCAACTGGCTCCCATTGAGAATACGACTCGTGTAGCCTTGATTGTAATGAGCCCAATCGGTCACTGGGTAGAGCGCCACTCCCGCACGATATTTTCCTGGGTGACGGAAAAGAGACATCAAAGTGAAAAAACCACCATATGAGCCTCCATAAACTCCAATTTTGTCACGGTCAACACCGCGTTCTACCAGAAGATCCAATAGTGGTAGCGCACTATCAATATCGGAAATACCCATTTGACGATATGCATAAGTCCGGTTGGCATGCCCATAACCTGAACTACCTCTATAATCAACAGATGCTGAGGTATAGCCGTTTTGATATAAATAGTTTGCATAGAGAATTGAACCCACACGAGTCCAACCTTTATCAACAGCCTGCGCGCACTCACCGCATCCATGTGCATACACCACAGCAGCTTTATTAGCATTTTTCGGCTGTTGCCATATTCTTGCCCAAGCCGTGTTTCCGGCCGGATCGAGATAATTCACTATATCGCTTGAAATCCAATCGTATCGATAGAAATCATCGGTACCTGATTTAGTAATACGGATCCACTCATTAGTGGGAATGTTTTTAGAAAGGTAAAGATCTGGAAGCAGCTTTGTCGATTCGTATCGAAGAGCCACTAAACGACCGTCTGGAGATGGTGTTGCTTGGACTTTTCCCTCCCGAGATGTCACCCGTTTAAGCTCGCCACCGCGTGCTGGCAAATGGTAAAACTGTTCTTCTCCAGGATGTTCACGACTAGTAGTTAAGTACCATGTAGATCCATCGTGAGATAAATCAGCTCGTCTGACTTCCCAATCGCCATTGGTCAGTCTCTCGACATTACCATCGATTCCCGCAAGGTAGAGCATTGCCCATCCCGTAGCAACCGAACCAAAACCAAAAGCTTTTCCATCATGCAACCACTCAAGAAAACCTGGACTCCAACGTCCCTCCACAAGTGGACCTCCTATCCATGTCCGTTCTTGTTGATGGTCGAGATGCTTTAGTTTGCCAGAAGAAAAATCAATTAATGAAATCCAACGTTCTTTATGATCCATCGACAGGACCTGAACAGCAGCATGTGTCCCCTGTGGATTCCAAATAGGTCCGTGTACAATCGTTTCCTTATCTATTCCATCCTCCAACCATGTAATTTCAATATCCTCTCGAGCTTTTTTAGGATCTATGGTCAAAAAACCCATTTTGTAAACAGGAAGCTCAGCTCCAACTTTAGGGCGGTCAAAACGTTGAGTCGCATGGCCTGTGAGTTCTACAAACTCCATGTAGCTCGTATTTTTCTGCTCTTGTGGTTTCTGCTCCCACAAAAACGTTATTAATTTACCATCGGGACTCAACTGTAACTGAAATGCCCTAGCGAATTTGACAATCGGTATTTCTTGAGGCCGGAAAGGTTCACGAATACGTGCCCATTTATTTTCTAGATTCTCATTGTCATCGCGTTGTCTTACAACATCGATAAGCTCTCGCTGTTGCTCTTTGAGCCATTTAGCCTGACTGCTTAAATTCTTTTCTTCGGTTACCACAACAGCTATCTGGCGAACGTGACCTGTCACCACATCAAACACCCACAAGTCACCTTGGTCTTCGTTCTCAAAATCAGTTCTCGAATACAACCTTTTCGAGAAACCCTTGGTAGAGAACTGAACCCAGTCGCCGTTCGGTTGGACACGAAGATTTCCCAATTCTTCTGAGTTCGTAAAAACAGCTCTTGTTCCCTTATCTGGTGTCCAGACAAACAATGTCCCATCGCGAGTCCATGCAGCAAGATTCCGTGAAATTGACCAATCGATGTTATTTGCGGGAATTCGGTGAACTTCATCCTCTGTAACAAAACGAAGCGAAGTGCCTTCCGCATCAACAACATAAAATAAGTCTGTTTCCGGTACTTGGCCCGAGACAGGATCTTGACGCCAGCGGAAATAAACGGACTTTGAATCCGGAGACCAAACAATGTCTCTAGGAGAGAGTCCAAAGGCGCGAAAATCCTGAGCAAGATGTTCCAGTCTTAAGTGAAATGATTTATCACGATCAGAGACAGTAAGCTTTGATTGCTCCGCCAGTTGTCCAGCAACAAAAGCGGAGTTCAGAAAAACCAAAAAGAATGCTGTGTAACGCATAACGCTCCTCACTACTTAATTAACAAGATTCTCTGATTTACAGGGTAGAGCCACTCAACACCCCTCTCAGTTACTATGGCATCATCTTCTAAAGGGATTCTAACCTTGCGTCCTCCGAACTCTTTGGCTTTGGTATAGGCAAACAGCTCCACGGAGAACATATTTGTTGGCTTTATCTCATAGGTAAGCCTCTGTGGATTAAACCAAGCAATTGACGGGCCCACACCATGTCCAAGATTACCTACAGAGTGACATCCAATAACTACATCGGTTTTATCACTATTCTCCGGACTATTAAATTCAATAAGGTTAAACTCTGCTTCTTTTAGTTTTTCATTCAGATGTTCCAACATAACACCTGCGGTTGGACCCGGTTTTATGTTTTGGCGAAGTACTTCCCTCGCTTTTAAAGCTTGTTCAAATGCATTTTGCAATCCTTGTGGAACCTTACTTTCTCCTTCTTTCAAAACGTAAGCAATCCGTTTCATATCAGTGAAAAAGTTCAAATAGCCAACACCCCAGTCAAGCATCAACAAATCGCCACGTTGAATGATTCGCTCATTCGATGTCGCTACAATTCCCTCAGGCCCAGTAACATAGACGGAAGGCATTCCAAAAGAAGATTCAAGTCCCCTCTCAAGTAATTGATCTTGCATCCACCAAGAAACATCTTCAAGTGTAGTAATCTCGGGTGTAATAACTCTGTTCGAAAACGCCGTTTCCGCAATTTCTCGAGACAATTCCCCTGCTTCGCCAAAAGCAACAATTTCACTCGCTACCCGCCTTGAACGAAAATCGGAAACTAACTTCTCTGCAGAAACAAATCTAGATTCAAAGTTCTTTCCTAGTGAGTTTGACAAATGCTCGAAACCCTCATGGGACAAACCATCCGCAGCTCCAATATGTTTCGACATGTTGAGCCCAATCCGTTGTGGATCACGTTCATTCACAAATGCCCTCAAGTCGAAGTCACCGTTTACGATGTCATAGCTATCACACGCAGTAAGGCGTCGCCCAGAAATTCCTAGCGCTGCCCGTTCTACTCGAGAGCCACCGCGATCCGTAAAAATATAGTAGCCAATGCTACCGACATATCCCTCTCCAAGATCATGATATAGAGGATCCAGAAGTCCTTCTTTCATCATCACAATCCACATATCGATTTTGTTCTCTCGCATTGCCTCGGGAAGTATGTGGTCAAATTTTTCTTGTCGTATTTGACACATTCGCTCCCAGCGCCTACGTGCCTCCTGAGAATAAGCGCCTGATGCAAACTCCAAAATAATAATCGTAAAAATCAAAACAACTTTCTTCATCTGTCACTCCAACTCCGCCAACTCATGAACCTTCTACACACAATTCAGGTGCGATCATTCCTGAATAGATGCTTCATTTCGTTCAGCATAGATAGTCTAAAAAAACGTTGATTCCCAAGGTTGTTAAATCCTACTAAAGCTAGTAGTTGCTTGGAAAGCTTACACCTGAAACAATCTATATATTAATCGGATTACAAGATCGAACTTATGAATGTCTAATAGCGTAACCAAATCAGCAAACAACAAACCAACTTCTCGACTGTCTCGACGTCGTGATGAAATTCTTGAAAAGGCAGCCCATCTCTTTTGCGTTAAGGGATATGACTCTACAGCAATGAGTGATATTGCAGACGAGGTAGGTATTACCAAAGCCGGACTCTATTATTTTGTGGAAAGCAAAGAACATTTACTCTACTTGATCACTGACTATGGGCTCGACCTTCTAGATCAAACCGTGCTCGAACCTTTGCAATCTGTCAACAACCCAAAGGAACTACTTCATGAAGTGATTCGTCTACACATTCATATGGTATTAACCCGGCCAAGAGAAGTCACCATCATACTTCATGAGAGAACAGCACTAACTGGAGTCTACCGCGAAAAAATCCAACAGCGAAAAAAAGACTACATTAATTATGTGCGTAGCATTTTGAGAAGTTTACAGAAGAACGGAGAAGCAAGAAGCGACCTTGACCCAACAGCTGCAACCTTTTTCTTATTAGGAGCTGTGAACTGGATTTATCAGTGGCATAAAGTTGATGGCCCTCTATCCGAGGAACAGTTAACAGAAGCAGTCACAAAACTGTTTACGAAGGGCTATTTAAACTAAACTTACATTTTCAGCGTATACTCCGACGAGGCACACTGGAAACCGACAACTCTATGACCTCGAGTAGTCGATCTTGAAGGTCAGTGTTGGCAATTTTTCGCCATTGCTTCAACAGCGTCTGTTCTTCTTTATTCTCGGCAAGAGCTTTCCGACTTAAACTATCAGGAATCAATTCTGAGACTTTCACATCGAGCGCGCCACCAATTTCTGTTAGCAAATTGAGTGAGGCCCGCCTTCGTCCCCGCTCAAAATTGGAAATTGCTGAAGTAGAAAGTCCTACCTTATTCGCCAGTTCTCCTTGTAACATGCCTCTTTTTTTTCGAAACTCTCGGATGCGTTGGCCAATTTGTTTGTGCATGCAATTTCATTTAAGCACAGCTTCGCTACTGTTAACTTAATCATTCACAATACCACAGTACAACTAAGTAAACTCATAACCTTTATTAACATCAGGGTTGGTTCGTTCAACAAGCACAGTGGTGTTATAATTGTTTTTTTACGGTCTAGGAGGGCCTTCGCTTGGATATTAAAGATGCAGGTTTATTCATGAGAGTTAATATCGCTGCCCTACGGGCTCGGCAAATCATGCAAGGCGCATCACCAAAACTCTACAGTGAGTCACGAAAACCTGCAGCAATTGCGGCACAGGAAATCGATGAAGACCTCATAGAGGTGTACACTCCAGCGGAGATCCCAGCCTCCCCAGAGGAAGAACTATTGGATGCCGAAGGGGACGAAGAATTCGAACTTGGGGAAACTTAAATCTCAGCATATCTGATTTATTGAACCAGTTTTAATTTTTTAAAGCTATTTGTCCTTGCTTTCTTTCAAACTCTAATTAGAGGACTGTTCTTCGTTTAACAATTCTACAAGATCCCGAATTACTGAAGGTGCTATCCAATCTCGGGAGCCGACAACTTTAGACTTCAAACGGCCATCACGGCCAATGATAAACGTCTCTGGATACCTGAAAGTTTGATAGGAACGAGAAACTTTCATGCCTTCATCGTGAAGAATAGTAAAAGTTAGATCTAATGAATCCACGAACTCAACAACATCTGTATATCTTTCATCAACAGACACACCAATTACAGAAAGTCCTTTCGAATCAAGTGCCTTGTGTAGCTTCTCTAGCGATGGCATTTCATCAATGCAAGGAGGACACCATGTGGCCCAATAGTTCAAAACAACTACCCGACCTCGAAGACTAGATAATCCATGAACCACACCATTTAAGTCAGGAAGTGTAAAGCCTGGTGATTCCTCACCTATCTGAGGGCCTACCTTTTTCTTGCACGAAGGCAGCAAAACAACAACTAAGATAGCTACAAAAAAAACACAAAAAGACCTGGAGCGTCTTAATCGACTACCTGGCATTCTGGCCTTGGAAAAATCTAACACTGACTAAGTACCCGTAATGTAATAGCCAAAGAATTTAAGGGAAAAAACCAAAACACACTTTAACAGCTGATACATAATATTGAAATGCTACGCAACAAATCTCGAACCCACGAAAAATCTAACTAAGCGTCGATAACTGAGCAAATATACTTAATTGAAGGTTCCATTATCCGGAACATCAACGAGACAGTCAAAAGTCCGGTGCACTCAAATGAACTCCTAACTCACGGTGGTCTGAGTTGTTTCTCTCAAGTTGAGATGGAACAAAACCTTGTTGACTTTCAATGGTGAAAACCAGAGCTCCTTCTCCTGCCGGTACAGAAAAATCAACTCCCTCCCAAGGCAAGAGGTCAAAATGGACAAGCCCTTCGACAGTTTCGACTGTTACCGTGTTGGCCTTTCCACCGTTTGTAAGACGCAATTCTCCACTGGTAGAAACTGCAAATGTGGCACGACTACTTTTCTTAACCCAGAATCCTCGTCGATCCAAATAGGCGTTGTCATCAAGTCCATGAAGTCGAAGCCCATTCAGAATAGACAAGCTCCGTTTTGCTAAAGGTCTCGACGGTTCAGGGTGCTCTAATTGCAGGTATGGTAAACCATTAATAAACCCTTGGGCACGTATGCGAAACCGTGAAAGAGACACTTTTGTTTCAAATTCCTTTGTCTCAACTCTAAAACAATTTCGCTCATTGCACGGCGAAAAGCCTTGTGAATCGATACCGTACACCCTATAACGCCCAGCAGGAATAGAATAAGCGCGACTCCACCAATAAAGAGGCTCGCCATCAGATTGCTGAGGCATTAGACGCAGTTTAACGCGAGAAAGAATCTCATCAGGATTCATTCGAACGCGCGAAGGGAGCATTATAAAATTTTCGGCACGATCGTCAGCAACATAATGCATAAACCCAGGAACCCGCCAATCCTCTTGGCCTTTGTGATGCCGCACACCGGTTAAATCCTGAACCCAAAAAAAACTAAGAACCATAAGTGCAAGACAGGGTAATCCCTTGGACCAACGGTGAAACTGTAGTAGTACAGCGACAATAACGAGTCCAAGACCAATGAGAGACCACGTTATCGAGCGCGGGTCCGACAAAACAATCGAAGGGATATAACTCGTAATATCCCAAGAGCTTGAAAGAGCTTCCCATAGGCGACCGGTACCATCTTTTTGATTGAGGTAGAGAGGTTGCCCAGGCAAAAAAAACATAAACAATGTAATACACCAGCTCACAACGAGTAGGCTTGGAAGCCAAGGTGCCACACCTCGTTTTCGATCCCAGCTCCAGAGACACCCAGCAGCAAGGACTAAAAGCGGTAAGGCTGGAAAAAGGAACCTAGCCGGTGGTGAATTGCCGCCCGTCCAAAGAGGGTGCGCAGCGCCAGGGAGTAAGACTGAAGCAAAGACCAACAAAGAAAACACTCCAAAAAAAAGATTTCTGCGAATCAGCTCTACAATGCCTGCAAAACCTACCAAGTAGAAGGGTGCAAACGGCAAAAGCCCAAACTCTTGGTCAAAGAGTAAACCAAGAAAGCCGGTAGGCAATGCCGAAAGGAACAATCGTTGGCGCCCGTATGAGACTGTTGGATCAACACTTCCCGTTGTAAGGAAGAAAAAACAAGTAAGCAACAACAGGCTCAAACCACACCCGAAGGCTAGCGACCGTCGATGACGCAACCTTATCGCCAACGCAGACCAAAGAATAAACGCAAGTGGAATAAACTTCATGTGGAAAAAAGGAAGTGTCCCCACTAATAGTGACCAACCAAACACATCAGCAGGTGCAGGTTTCTGGGTTTTCAAAATCCTTACCGCGACCAATGTGACAATGACTGCGGTAGGAAGCTCAGGATAGACCGATAGCGATAAGAAAAGTGTAGGAGCCGTAAACACAAAGGCCGCACAAACAAGAATCGCCGACGAGTAGCCTGCTCCAATAGCAACAGTAGCCGTAAACAAAGACCGAACCAAGATCGCACCGAGAGCTGCAAGAGTCACAACAACTCCTGTAAGCCCTGCCAATGCGTAGCCTGGAAGTAAAATTATCGGTAAGCCTATGCCATGTATCGAGTACTCGGTTCCAGATGCCAAGTGAGGTCGAATCTTGCCTGCATAAAAATGTTTGTATTCTTCTTCAATATAATTGTTGCTCACCCGCAAATCGAAATCTTCGATAATACTATGAGTAATCAAAACATAATGTGGTTCATCTCCTGAGAGACCAACATCCTTCGACATTTTTGAACCCACTGCAAAAAACAAAATGAAGGCTAAGAAAAATACACCATTTGCAGATAATCCTTTTCTTGTTCCCGGACTATTGCTACCCATCATCGAGACTACTAAGATCGACAGTGTGCAGCCGACCAAAACGAAATCCAGTAATCTACCCGAAAAAACAGATAAAAAAGGTGCTACCTCGAAGACATATGGCACATAAATAGCTCCTGACAAGCCCGCTAACCAAAATGGATTTAATAGACGAGATAGCTTGAAACTCGCAAATGCCACTCCAACGGCAGTACCAATAATCGCAAGTGCTACGATTAGATACAGAGAAGGAATAGATGCAGCGAGCAAAGGAAGAGTTTGAGAAGAAAGTTGATCGAAAACAGGTATACGAGCTGTCGATCGCACTACTAATGCGAGCCCTATAGACAGGAATGCCACAATAGTTCGAATGCGGCAACTCACGGCTCAAATCAACGTCGGACGAGAATGTAAATATGAAAGTGCGATGATAGTTTTCGCATCTCGAATATCCTTACCGAAAGAAAGTCTTAAGACGTCATTTTTTGCCAGTTCGACGACCTCTAGACTTTCATCTTCATCAAGCGAAGCGATACGACTCTCTAATTCAGTTGCAAGAAACAAGTGCATTCTTTCAGCGAGAATCCCGGGAGAAGGATAAAAATCCATCAATTTTTTAATACGGTGTGGAAAATAACCAGTCTCTTCAGTAAGCTCTCGACATGCAGCCTCCTCGGGAGTTTCCCCGGGATCAAGAGTTCCCGCGGGAGCTTCAAGTAGAAGTTCGCCAGCACCATGCCTATACTGTCGTACTAGTACCACGTTGCCATTATCAGTTACAGCAAGCACAACAGCCGCACCTGGATGTCGAATGACTTCTCGCTCAACCTTTAGGCCTGAGGGCTCTATTAATTGGTCGACATCCAAGGTCACGATTTTCCCTTGAAATACACGACGGCTACTGAGAAGCTTAGCGGAACGCTGACCCTCTCTCACGAAATTGATTCTAACACGCAGAAATGTCTGTCACAGGAATATATCCGTGTACTAATTGTTACTTTGACGTGCTGTTTTCGTAAAACTCAATCTCCAAGGACTGTAAGCCTCCGACAGATTCACTAATTCAGCTTTGACTCATTTAAAACAAAAGCAACGCTCTGGCTTTAACGTGATAAAACCATACTTGCTCATCAAGTGAGTGGACTTTCACATTGTTGGGTCGAAAGCGAAAGCATAGTAACCTTGGCGAGTTCGAATAGAAAGATCGTCCCGACCCTTGATGCGAACTTGAAGTACTCGCCACTCTCCTGTTCGATTTTTATTACTGGAAATATATGCAAGGCGGTATTGACTGTGAAGCTCATCTTGAATCTGAGTGAACGCCCGGTTCAAATCGCCGATACCTTTCGGGAAAAAAGATGCACCTCCCGTTTCACTTGCTAGTCGTTTTAGAAAACCTTTATTAACGCCTCTTGCCCCTGCAATCCGTCGACCGTCGAAACCTACAGTATAGATCGTGACTTCTGAATCTTTGGCACCTTCAATAGCATCTTTCGACGATGCCAAGCTACCTTGCCCTATCGCTCTCGAATCATCACCATCTGTAAACACGAGAAGAGCTTTTCTGCCCTCCACTTCTGAGACTTTCTCGAGAGAAAAAAGAACCGCATCGTATAGGGCGGTCCATCCCGATGGATACAATGACTGGATCGTTTGCACCAGGCGATCGACATCATCAGAAAAATAGGAACTAAATCGAATACGATCATTAAAATCAGCAATAATTGCTTTGTCACCCTCCCAAATTTTGCTGACAAAATTTGCTGCCGCTTCCTTAATTCCATCTACGCTAGAGCGCACACTTGTCGACGCATCAAGAAGTAACAATAGCGTCACTGGAGTAACTTCAGACGTAAGAAAATCAACTTTTTGTGGGACACTATCCTCTAGAACAACGAAATCCTCAGCTGTTAGGTGCGGGACAAAACGACCACTCTTGTCAGTAACAACGATACTCAAATTTACAGCCTGTACCGTAACACGGAATTGAAAACTATCATTTTGCCTGCTTGCTTGATCTGTTTGCACAATATGCAGAGGAGCGGCAGCCAAAGGTGGCTTTTCAAAAAGCCAAGTAAAAATAGCTAGGACCGAAATAGACAGAACAAAAAACCATCGACGAGTATTGTATTGATTCATGACTCTCCAACAAGGTGTTTACGTAGTCACGGCCCAGCTCAGATAAAAAGAATACAAGTTTGTAGTCTAACATGGCCGGACATTGGACTAGCGTATGTACCAATTAATGTTGTCGGAAAGAATCATTTTGGCTAAACTTCTGGAAAAATGAACAATAAACGCCTATTCACTGTTAAGGAAGCAAATAAACTTATTCCCTTCCTCAATACTACAATCACTGCACTTCGTCGTGTAAACGACAAACTAGAGACGGCATCTTTAGAAGGACCAACCGAAGAAGACATTACTCTCTCAGGTGGCCTTTTAGTTAATAGAAATTACATTAGACTTTTAACAAGGTTCCAGAGTCTAACTGACGAGATACATGCAGAAGGATGCCGCTTGAAAGACGTGGGGTCTGGGCTGGTTGATTTTCCTACAGTATGGGAAGGCCGAGAAGTTTATCTTTGCTGGCAATTTGGTGAGTCAGAAATTCAACACTGGCATGAACTTGAAGCCGGCTTCACCGGTAGACATCCGCTACAGCACAAAACCATTGCCTGAACTCCGCTTGGAGCTAATAAATACCCCTTATCGCTAACCTAGAGTTGTGAGAAAAAAGATTCGTACATTCGCTTGCTTCCAGTGAGTACAACTGTATAGACTTGTGCAACCGCTGTTGATACCGAAAATTTTACGTTCTTGTTCAACAAGGGCCTGTTTGAACCTTGAGAACATAAAAGACAGTTGTCAAATATCCATATTGAGAATCGGAGGAAAAGGAATGAGGAAGTTACTATTAATATTGCCTATCGCTGGGTTGGCCGTTTTTCCTGCTTGTGGCGGAGGTGGAGACAGCAATGAAGCTGCTGCTCCCGCAGCAAGTACCCAACCTGCAGCGCCCGCATTCGACCCAGCTACTGCTGGTGCAGTACAAGGGATCGTTACTCTTGAGGGCACTGCCCCGGAAATGACAAATATTCAAATGGCAGCGGATCCAAATTGCGCTCGTATGCATTCAGGGGAAGTATCAAATGAGTTCGTTATAGCCGGTGAGGGAGGAACTCTTGCAAACGCATTCGTCTATGTAAAGTCTGGGATTACAGGCAATTTTTCACCACCTAGCGAACCTGTTGTTTTGGACCAAAAAGGCTGTATGTATGTGCCTCACGTAATTGGTCTCCAAGTCGGCCAGACACTTGAAGTCGTAAATAGTGACGAGACTCTGCACAATATCCACGCAACGCCTTCGAATAACAAAGAATTCAACATTGGACAACCTATTAAAGGACTCCGTACAGAAAAAGTCTTTGATAATGTAGAAATCATGGTCCCGTTCAAATGTGATGTTCACAAATGGATGAACAGTTATGCAGGTGTGTTAGACCACCCTTACTTCGCAATCACAGATGCAGATGGTTCATTTTCCATTCCAGACCTGCCTCCTGGTGAATATGTTATCGAAGCGTGGCACGAACGATTAGGAACACAAGAAGCAAGCATTACTGTCGGTGAGCAAGAGACAATCGAACATAGCTTCTCATTCACAGCCACTGAATAACGAGTAACAATATCGTTTGAGAACTTGAAAGCCCCTTCATATTTTTGGAGGGGCTTTTTGTTCAGCCGCTAACGAGAGAGTATTCAAAGCCAGTCGTACAAATACAATCCAAATTACGTTTGACACCCCAAGATGGACGAGCTGAATCCAAACTGGCGCTCTTAAGAAAACATTCAAGGCTCCAATTCCGAGTTGCAATGCATAAAGAATGAGCAAAAGTCGACCAAGCGAAAAGTTGTAAACACTGTCTTGGCGCTTTACCGAACGAGCAATAAAAAAAATCACAACACAAACAACTCCAGACAGTGTCGGGTGATAAAATCGAGTTGCAACTAATTCAGCCACAACAGGAGATGTTTCAGGTTGGATACCTGCTTGATGGATAAGAGTATCACCTAGCGCGGTCACCGCACCGCTTGCACCCACAAGAAGTAGGCCTACAGAAGCTACAACGAAAACCAACAACCGGAGTGGCCGACTAAGGAGTACAAGAGTTCTACCCCCCTCAGCGTACCATCCTGTCATTACGATTGACGCCACAAGTAGAAAGGTATTTACTAAAT
>CAZFLB010000141.1:0-17394 GCA_964518945.1 uncultured Acidobacteriota bacterium
AAAAGACTCCCTTAGCAGCTCGAATTCTCGGAACGTTGGAAAGAGAAGGCTTACGGGTCGAAAAACTTATTTACGAATCGGTCCCCGGGTACTTTGTCACGGCCGCTTTATTTCTTCCGAAGCCACTTGATGGCCCTGCCCCGGCGATACTGTTTTGTAGTGGTCATGCTGCTGAAGGGTTTCGATCTGCTGTGTATCAAACAATGATTCTGAATTTAGTTCACAAGGGGTTTGTGGTGCTCGCCTTCGATCCTGTAGGACAAGGCGAGCGTAAGAACTATCCTGATGGCTGTGGAGGGCAAAACTCTTGTGGCCCGACGCACGAACATTCTTACCCAGGGTTCCAAGGCTTTTTGTTAGGAGGTTCTCCTGCGAGGCAATTCATATGGGATGGGATTCGTGGAATCGATTACTTGCTTACTCGCAAAGAAGTTGATCCAACTCGTATAGGTGTTGGAGGTCGCTCTGGGGGTGGTACTCAATCTTCATACATCGCTGCTTTTGACGAGCGAGTTTTTGCTTCTGCACCGGAGGCTTATATTACAAGTAACCACCGCCTACTATCGTCCGTTGGCCCACAAGACTCCGAGCAGATTTTTTTCCACGGCATTGCGCGTGGCCTAGACGCTGCGGATCTATTGGCAGTTCGTGCGCCCAAACCTTCATTGATCATCGCGACTACTCGGGACATGTTCAACATTACCGGTACCCGTGAGACGTTTAGCGAGTTGCAACGAACTTACGAAAGCTTTGGAAAAACTGCTGCGATTCAAATGGTGGAAGACGATGCGCCACATGCTTCTACGAAGCGCAACCGAGAATCGATGTACGCCTTTTTTCAAGAACAACTGAATCTTCCTGGTGATTCTCGAGACATTGAGGTTGAGCTTTTTAGCGAGGAAGAACTACAAGTAACTCCCAGCGGCCAGGTTAAAACTTCATTTGGAGGTGAGACTCTATTTTCTTTAAATCGAACTCGTGCAGAGAGTCTTTTAGAAAGGTTAGAACGCCAAAGAGAGAACCCGACCGCCCATTTACCTGTTGCTGTATTGGCAGCGCGCTCGCTATCTGGCTTTCGAGATCCGGAAATGGTAGAAGATGCAGTTTTTGTAGGCCGATATCGGCGTTCAGGGTATTTTGTGGAAAAATATTTTTTACCTGGTGACGGTCTTGATGTCGTACCGTTTTTGTTAATGGTGCCGGAGGGAAAGATAAAAAGGCCGCTGATTCTCTACTTACACCCTCGAGGAAAAGCTAGTGAAGCCAGCCGTGGTGGAGAAATAGAACAATTGGTTCGTGCCGGTTATGTGGTTGCAGCTCCTGACCTTTTGGGGATTGGAGAAACAGGGGCTGGGGACTTTAAAGGCGATGCTCATTTTCCTAGCTCGACCGCTCCGGAAGGGGTCTCAGGTAATTTGTGGCATTTAAGCATTTTGGTTGGAGAGAGTCTCGTGGGTAGGCAAGCGCGTGACGTGGTTCGTCTTGTATCTAGCCTGAATCGCCACCCCGGTGTAGATGCAAGCAATATTACGGCAATCAGTTATGGCACCCTGGGTTCAGTATTGTTGCACGCAGCGGCATTTGATAAACGTCTCGAGCGGTTGGCTCTAATGAAACCATTCTCTTCGTTTGCAGCAGTTGTCTATGAACACGACTACGAAACAAAATTTATTCCAGCTTTAGTTGCGGGTGCGCTGACCGCCTACGACCTTCCCGACTTAGCCGCGAGCTTATCTCCGAGGGAACTTTGGATTGCAGGAATGACTGATGCGAAAAGCAAGCTACTTTCTCACAATCAAATTCAAGAGCAATGGGGATCGGTTATTTCTGCCCACGAAGCAAGGGGTACGCTTACCCTGCTAGACGAGCCTGATGTGGCGAAATTTCTCCATTGGCTGCAGAAATGAAAGAACCTCTAGAATTTTCTAAGGTGGTGCAAGAATGAAACGAACACGGCGAGAATTTATTCGTGAGAGTACTGTTGGCGGAACTCTCAGTGGTGTAACGCGCCGACGTAAATACAGACAAAACCAGAGTAGCCCTGTAGGTGTCGTCGCACATTGGAATTTTGATGACAATGTTCGGGACAGCGTGGGCGAGCAGGAAGACGAGTTGTTGGGAAACCATGAGTATCTTGAAGGACTGAAAGGTAAGGCTTTGAAGTTAGATGGCTTTACTACACGCATTACGAGAACGGCAGGCTTCGCGCCTAGTTTAGATAAAGCTTTTAGTATAGAAGGGTGGGTCGCACTTGCAGCCTATCCTTGGAATTGGTGCTCCCTAGTGAGTCATAAACATAAGGAGCAAGCTGGTTACGATTTCGCTATCGGGCCGCAGGGTGAAATTTCGCTCAGCATGTCGATGGATGATGTGTTTTATCGATCTGAATGGCGTTCTTGTAAGTCAGAGTCGCAAATATCGTTACGAACCTGGACACACGTAGTAGCGGTATATGATCCAACAGGCCTCCGTTTATACCTTAACGGCGATGAGTCCGGGCGGATGGATGTCCCGGGGCGACTTGTTTTTGCTGAAGATGCAGAACTACGTATTGGTATGAATGATGAAAAGAAAGAGGCGTCTCACCCTCATCGGTCCTACTCAAACCTTCCCACATGGTTTTCACTTGATGGGCTACTGGATGAACTAAAGATTCATGATGTGGCTCTAACGGAAGACCAGATACGTAAGGTTGTGGACTCAATTGATTACAGTCGACAACCATCACTTCCGGAGCGGAGGCTTCCGGGAGGGCCTTCAAGGTCACAGAGGTTCGGCGCCTACTATTGCGAGCTGTCTTATCACAAAGAGTGGGATGACTTGTGGCCAACTGGATCGCATCCCGATATCGTCGTTCACTTTGACGACTCATCTATTCGTGTAGTTTTTTGGAGAGGCACAAGCTATTCACCGGCATGGGTGACAGAGAATGATTTATGGATGACAGATCAAAGTGTGGAAGGGTGGAGTGAACGGGGCACCTTCGAGCACATGAACGATCCGAGGTGTTTTTATTCTCACGTACGAATTTTAGAAAGCCACGAGGCCCGTGTAGTTATACATTGGCGATATGCACCAGTTAATACGCGAGGTGAATTCTGGAGTTTTGACGAAATTAGTGGGTGGGGTTGTTGGGTGGACGAATACCATACGTTCTATCCGAATGGGATTGGAGTCCGGAATATCACTTGGCAAACAGGAAGCCTTCAAAAGCCTCGACAGTTTCAGGAGACTCTTCCGCTTTGCCATCCAGGACAGAAGGCAGAAGATGTGTTGGAGCTGGATGCAGTTACGCTCGCCAACTTAAAGGGTGATAGTTATACCTACAGTTGGCCTGGAGATGCTGAGTCTCGACGCACGGTACGACCCGATGAACCCAACATCGAAATTGTACATATGAAATCGAGAACACAACCGTTTTACGTCTTCGAACCTGGAACACAAATCCAAGTTCTGGGTGGAACCCCAAGGCGAGGAATTTATTCAGTGTTTCCTCATGTGAATCATTGGCCGGTCGCCATGATTCCTTCAGATGGTCGAACATCGATGGTTCCGGACAGAGTCTCTTCACTGTCCCCGTGTATTTCCAGGCCGATAACTCATGAAGAGTCTGAAAGAGGTTCTGCGAGTTGGTTGTGGGGAATGTGTGACGGCACCGTTGCGGATGTTTTGCGTGTGGCTCGTTACTGGTCTGTGTCTCCAAAAGCGACCGCGACGTTTGATAGACGACAGCATGCTTACGTGTTGAGTGCCCAAACGGTGCCAGTGGAAGCAAACATTGATGCAAGTTTGGAGTCTCCTTTGGAGCATCCGGCTTTTGTCGTCGAACAATGGGGAGGCGCTTCGCCACAGGTGCGTGTTAATGGAGAAATTCTGAAAAGAGAAGAGTATCGAACTGGTTTTCGTCAGAATCTAAAAGGAAACGACCTTATTGTTTGGGTAAACCGCACATTTGAAAAACCGGTGCGTGTAGAGGTTGGTGTTACATGATGAAATACTTAATACTTTTCGTCGCTTTTGGAATGACGCAACCCTTTGTTGTCGCCCAACAGAAAGAGCCTATAGGTACTGCTATTAGGAGAGCATCTTGGGCACAGCATGTTGAGCTAAAGAAACATTCGATCCTCAAGGCTGCTGAATGGCGATCGGTAGGACCTTCGTTCTTGGGTGGCCGTATCGAGAGTATCGCTGTACCAAAAGATTCTCCATCTACTTTCTACGTGGGTGTTGGGTCGGGAAATCTGTGGAAGACGGAGAACAATGGGACTACTTGGAAGCCGATTTTCGAAGAGGAGTCGACATTCACGATTGGTTCTGTAGCTGTTGCACCATCCGACCCAAACGTGGTTTGGGTCGGCACAGGGGAAGTGCTGATGGCAAGAAGTTCTTTCGCTGGAACAGGCGTCTTTAAGTCTACCGACGCTGGGGCAAGTTGGCAGCACATGGGACTGGATGATACCTACCACATTGGTCGTGTACTCATTCATCCACAAGACCCTGACATTGTTTACATAGCAGCGATTGGTCACAACTACAGCTTCAATGAAGAGAGAGGTTTGTTCAAAACGGTTAATGGTGGCAAAAGTTGGGACAAGGTGCTCTACGTTTCGGATCGAGTAGGGGTTGTTGACGTAATTATGGACCCAGTCAATAAGGAAACTCTCTATGCCATCAGCTGGGAAAGAGACCGTAAGGCTTGGAATAATGTCGTCAGTGGTGAAGGAAGTGGAATTCATAAGTCAACGGACGGAGGACTCACATGGAAACGTCTTGAGGGAGGGCTCCCTAAAGGTAAACACGCTGGGCGTTTTGGTCTTTCGATTTCACCATCAAACCCTAATGTAATGTACGCTCTCGTTGATAATCACAGTCCTGCTGTGGCTGAACACGTTTCTTACAAAGGGCTTGTAACAGAAGACCTGAGTCGAATGTCGACAGAGGAAGTTCTAGAAATTAATTCGGAAACGGTCGAATCATTGTTGCGTGAACGTGGTGTTTCAAGAAAACATACGGGTAAGTCTGTACTTGCTTCGATCGCAAATCACACGCTTGCAAAAGACAAACTAGTACAGCATCTCCGACGCCTTGAGGAGACTCGCGCTTCACGAACTCGACGTATCGGAGGAGAACTATATCGCTCCGAAGATCGTGGCAATACATGGAATAAAGTGAACGAGGACCCTCTGCCAACGGCTATCGGCTATGATTTCTGTTTTGTTCGAGTTTCTCCAGACAACGAAAATGAAATTTTCATTTTGGGAAATTATCTCCTTCAATCTAAAGATGGTGGTAAGACCTATCGGCGGAATGAAGGAAAATTGGTTCACCTCCTGCCACACGAGTCGACGGTATTGCACTTAGACCATCACGATCTTTGGATTGATCCGGAAAATTCAAACCGGCTTATTCTTGGCAATGATGGTGGTGTGCATCTTTCTTACGATCGCGGAGAGTCTTGGCTTCACCTAAATAATCTTCCGATAGGAGAGTTCTATGCGGTCGATGTCGATTACGGTTCGCCGTATAAAATTTACGGGGGTACGCAGGATGACGCTGCGGTAATGGGACCAGATCCGTGGGAACACATTTATTTAGATCGCTGGGGAGGAGGTGACAGTTATTTCACGTTTCCTGACCCAGAGGATTTGGACACTATTTATTACGAGCACCTGTTTGGTAGGCTTCGTCGAAAGACCCTAAATGATGGAACCACCGTTGACATCATGCCAGAAGCAGCCTTAGGTGAAGAGCCGCTTCGATACAACTGGATGTCACCGTTTTTTGCCTCTCGTTACAATCACCATACGATTTACTTTGGTGCCAACCGGCTATTTAAATCAATCAACCGAGGCGACAAGTGGCTTGCAATAAGTCCTGACCTGTCAACAAATCCTGGGCCGGATAAGCAAGGTAATGTTCCCTACGGTGCGCTGACGGCTCTATCGGAGTCCTTTTTTAGGCAGGGCGTTTTATATGCTGGCACTGATGACGGGAATGTTTGGTTCTCCGAAAATGATGGTAGGGAATGGATTCTTATTCGAAATGGGCTTCCAGAGAAATGGGTAAGTAGGGTTGTAGCCTCACAGCATGTGCGAGACCGGGTCTATGTAACCTTAACCGGATATCGTGATGATGACTTCCGGGCATATACGTATATGTCTCCAGACAATGGAAGAACCTGGAGGTCCATTGTTGGAAATCTTCCAAACGAGCCGGTCAATGTGATTCGAGAAGATAACCTAAACTCTAACATTCTGTATCTCGGAACTGACTTGGGTGCTTATGTTTCTTTAAACCGAGGAGAGTCATGGCAAGCTCTGATGAGTGGTTTACCTACTACACCAGTTCACGACCTAAGAGTTCAAAACGAAGCGCGTGAACTTGTTGCCGGGACTCATGGTCGCAGCATCTTTGTGCTTGATGTGTACCCAATACAACAGTTAACGAGTGAAGTGCTGGAGAAACCCTTTCATTTAATGGACGTAACTCCTGCGCAGATTGGACGCCACCTGCCTGGTCGTGGGGTTTGGGAGCAGGAACCGGATCAAGACGCAATAATCTACTTTTTTACTCGTGAGGCGATACCAATAGAGATCTCTATTGAGGATAGAGAGGGAGCTACTTTTGGAAGCTGGGAGTCCACCTCTATGGCTGGGTTGAACAAAAAGGTATGGGATATTCGAGAGGAAGCAACAGATACAGCTTCTGTTGAACCAGGAATTTATCAGGTAAAACTGTGTTCGAGTGGTACCTGTGTGGAAACCCCTATCGAGGTTAAAAATTAAGATTCCGATCTGGCTTCTTTAACTTGCTATAAGCCGGTTCCCGCTAACGCGAGAAACCAGTGTTTGTTTCTGGTGATGTATAAGCACCCTCTCAGATCAGCGGAGGCTTTCCGACAAACCTTTTAGGGTTTTTGCTAACGCATGCAAACCAACAGCACTTCCTGGTAATGCAGCAGCATCACTCTCTAATTCACTTGCTACGCTATCTAGTTGGCTTAGCATGTCTTCATCGGCCTCGTTTAGACGACCGAGAATGCTATCTATGGTGGTGACATGTGAAGCCCGAATACCATTGTAGCGAGTAAGCTGATCTAGATAAGCGCGCGCGACAGCGGAACTGGGTGCCCACTTGATCAGAGTCTGATGCTGTGCGTTGAATTCATCGAGTTCAACCTCCATCGCAGCGTCGATCTCGCTTTGTGACAAGAGTTCACTAGGTTTGAGCTTGAAAACATCGATTCCACGCGCGATGGCAGTTCCATAAATATAGCCGTTGTACCAATAGCTTGACCAGTACCCACCCATGATAAAGTTTTCACCATTGATCGGTCCACGGTCGAAGAAAGCAATTTCAGTCGGGTTAGCTGAGTCTGTGAAGTCAAATACGGAAATCCCACCTTGATACCATGATTGAACCATGATGTCTCGGCCGGGTACCGGAATCAAAGAGCCGTTGTGTGCGACGCAATTTTCTAACTCAGATTGAGGCGCAGGGAGTTTGTAATAGCTCTTGAAGACTAGCTTGCGATCGACGATATCGAAGATTGCATCAGCTCCCCAAGTTGGAAGATCCGTGGCGAGACATCTGGGTCTGCCGCCTCCTCCCCATTCATCTGTGAAGATGACCTTCGTGCCAGTATTGTTGAATGTTGCAGAGTGCCAGTAGGCAAAGTTTTGGTCAACGACTTCATCGATACGCTCAGGGTTTACCGGATCAGAGATATCGAGAAGAATTCCGTTGCCTGAGCATGCTCCAGCAGCCAGACCCAGTTCTGGAAAGACGGTAATGTCGTGACACTGATTAGTTAAGCGTGAATTTTGAGTTCCTTCTCCGTGATCACCACCTTGCCACAGTCCCGAAATAGACCCAGTTTCTGGATCCGAAAAAATACGTGGGCGATTGACAATGCTTGCTGTTTCCGGTGCGTTCAAAGGAACTTTGATTACATCGATGCTAAAAAGGGCTGTATCTAGCTTCTCGTCAGGGTCTTGATCTTCTTCTAAGTCAACACACCCAGTCAGTTCGTCGCCATCCCTTACGGAGCCTGTCCCCGATCCATAGATGTACAAATTCTGTGTGTCCGCCGGGTCAGTTACGATGGTGTGAGTATGTGATCCTCTACAGGTCTGAACTGCGGCGATCTGTTGAGGGTTTCGGATATCACTAATGTCAAAGATCCGGACACCGCGAAATCGTTCCTTGCTGACAGCTTCTTCAACGCCTCCTGTCCCGCAATCAAGTCTGCCGAGGGTTTGCTCTACCGACATGAATAAAAGGTTTCCGTGTACAGAAACATCACCTTGGCCTCCAGGGCAGACAACTCCGGTTTCCTGTTCGATTTCTCCCGGGTCCTCGACATTGTAGGTGTTGAATCCATGGTAGTTTCCGATGAACATATGATCAGCGCTAAAAGCGAGATCTGTGTTGGAATAACTGATACGAGGAGGTTCTGGCTTTTTCTCCTCTTCCTCTGCCTTTTCCTCTTCTTCAGAAGAGTCAGCATCTTCTTTTTTCTCTGGCTCTGGAGGTCTTGGCCTTCCAGCCGGTGCCTCGGGATCAAAGAATCCGGGAGGTTTCGGTAAATTAATGATTAATTCCATGTTGTGTGCCGCTTCACCGGCGTCTCGGAAGCCAGCTGCGAGACCGACGCGAGGATCTGTTTTTCGGTCTTGTGCCAATCCGATGGAGAAACACGTTGCTAGTATGAGTAAAACGAGAACAAGTTGCTGTGAGTAATTGATTTTAGTTTTCATATTGAATTCCATTGGTTTTTAGGTTTAAAAAAGATCAAACAACATTGTTTTGATTCAAAAGTGATCCTCATTTATTCTCTAAAGCTCCTCGCATTCGACGCATCCGAGTAATTTCCATGTTTTGGTCGGATACGACATCAGAAGCGAAGTAAAAGATCTGTGACTCCTGAGCTGCACCAGGACTAGCAAAGAGAGCTTCAACCATAATAACAGCTCCTTGATGGTGCATAATCATGTACTCGAGAAACAGTTTATCGAATTCCGTACCGGTTGCATTAGCGAGTTTGGACATATGTTCAGGTGTTAGCATTCCAGGCATTAGGGTAGAGCCATGTGCGTGGTGATCGTCTATATTCGGTACTTTTTCGCCACGGGCGCTCAACCAGCTCTGCATCATATTAATTTCGTCAGCTTGTGACACATCGATCCGCTGGGCGAGTAATCGAATACTTTGCCAATTGGTTCTGTCATACAGCAAAGAGGTCATTTCTAGTGCTTGTGCGTGGTGGGCAATCATTCCTTGCATGAACTGGGCATCGGCTTCAGTGTATCGGATGCCGGACAAATCTGTGGCTGTAGCGATATCTATTCTACGTGTTGGCTCTCCTGGCGCACCTGGTTGTACAAGTTTTGAAGACTGTGTTTTGGTGGGTCGCTCCAAAACTGTTTGTGGAGGTTTGGGGTCCACGAGTCCAGAACGGCATGCTCCTACGGATAGTACTAAAAATAATAGGAGCCGACACTGTAGTAAATTCATTTAAGCGAGGATACCACTTTCTGCAAACGCTTTTGTTTGATTTGTTGCTGAAAGCAGGGGCATTTGGATTTCTTCAGGCCTCTTGTTCTCGAATCACTTTGAAGATCTCGGTAAAGTCACCGTCTGGGTATTGCGCGATGCCTTTTTTCCAGTATAGTGCGACCTGCTCACAGAGCACTAGCGGTGTGCCTGCGCTCTTGGCTTCGGAAAGATAAGTGATGACGTCTTTTTCCATCAAAGCCATCCGAAACCCTGCATCATAACTTTCAGTGAGAATTCGTTCTGGAAACTTGTTTCTGGTAGCGGAGTTTTGTCCAGTTGAAACATTTGCTACATCTAGCATTGTTTTCATCTCCAGTCCTTTGTTGAGCCCGAACAAGATTGCTTCTGATGTAGCAGTCATTGCGACAGCAGATAAATAGTTGTTGATTAATTTCATCGCCTGACCTTGTCCAGGTATTGTCCCAACAAAAAAAATGGATCCGGAAAACGTTTTTAAAAGTGGCCGAAGCTCCTCCAGTAGACTTTCGGAGCCGCTCCACATAACGGTGACCGAACCTTTTACTGCTCCAGACCGGCCGCCACTGATTGGCGCATCAGCGTATTCCAGTCCTACATCGCTCAGTAAAGAGACGATTGTTTTGGTCGCTTCAATACCCACTGTCGAAAGGTTTACAACTGTTCGTAAGTTCCTTTTCTCTGTCGCGATGATCTCTTTAACTACACTAAGAACAGCCGTTCCGTCTGGGACTGAGAGAAAGACAAGATCTGCTTTGTTCGCAACCTCTCTGACGTTATTGGCGGCTGTTGCTCGCGGAGATTTCCTGCTTGAAGTGCCAGCCTTGTCGTAGACAATGGGACTAAACCCGCCCTCGTCCATGTGAGCGGCCATCGGTGCTCCCATGTCACCGAGACCGATAAAACCGATCCTTTGGGAGTTTTCCATTCTCTTAGCTCCGGTCTTTGTTTGGAAGTTGTTGTTTAAGAGATAGAGGCAGTTTACTTGGATTACCTTTGTTAGGAAACAGGTTAGTCCGTCACTATGCACACTTAGCATTGGCTCATAGCAAGAATTTCGGTATCCTGAAGTCTGTATCAACTGTCCGATTGGTAATAAGTGGGACTTAGGGAGTTTACAAAACGAAGCATTTTCAGTTTTTAAATCGATTCAAGAAGCCTAAAGCTATTGTCCTAGCTGTAGGTGGTTTCATGTGTTTGGACCTACTTACGATACTTGTAACTCGGGAAGGCTCTTTACTACCACTCTCGGTGGATCCGAGAGGTTTTCTGCTTAGACTCATGGTCGCGGGGCTACTACTTTGGGTTGTATACCAAATTCGTCTATTTAGAGACACTTATGTATTAGTGCTTTTTGCCATGTTGCTTCCGGCATTGCTTCAATTTCATTTTGCGGGTGGTCGTATCAATGGTGATGGCACGTTCTACTACGTTTACTTGCGTTCGATTTGGAAAGATGGGGATGTTCACTTGGAAAACGAGTACCGGCATTACGGACTCGCGAATCGGAGCGATCTTTCTGTCCCCACGGTGACCGGTTATAGGCGTAGTATTTTTTCAGTTGGGCCAGCCGTCATCTGGTCGCCATTTTTTGGTGTCGGAGAAGTCTACGCCCGACAAACGGCATGGAGTGGCGGGGTATCAGACACAACGGGATATGGACCCACATATCGGAACGCGGTAGCTTTAGGGAGTCTTCTTTACGGTTTTGTGGCAGTACTTCTTACACAAGCGATGTTGCGGAGATACTTTTCACACACTGCGGCGTTTGCCGGGGCAGTACTGATGTGGGTGGCTACAAACCTCTACTGGTATATGGTTCAGCAACCGATTATGAGCCACGCGAGTTCCACATTTGTAGCAACACTTTTTTTATGGCTTTGGTTTCGGAATAGATCTCGGATCGAACTAAAGGATGCAATACTTCTTGGTTTAGTCGGCGGCCTAGCGATGTGTATTCGTTGGCAAAATGGAGTTTTGTTTCTCCTCCCAGGCATGGACTTGGTGGCACATCTCTACCGGAAGAACAAAAAGGCATTGTTTTACGGAGGTGTCTTTACAGCGGGTGTTTTTTTAGGGTTTTTACCCCAGATGTTGACCTGGAAGGCGATGTTCGGTGTTTTTCTTCTCCCGGATCCACCGCACGGGGTTGATTTCATGCGTTTTGATCACCCGTATATTCTTGAGATGTTATTTTCGTCTCGGCACGGCCTCTTGTCTTGGACTCCCATTGTGTGGTTGGGCTATCTAGGTCTTGTACCGTTAGCGAAACAAAGAAGTTTGCCGATCGCTGGCATCATCGCTTGTCTCCTGATTATGACCTACGTCAATATGTGTGCTGGAGACTGGTGGGCTGGAGGATCATACTCGAATCGAAGATTTGATTCAGCCCTTCCTATCCTAGCTTTTGGATTGGCTTCGAGCTTCGAACTGCTTCGGTCGGTAGTAGCCCGGTATCCATCAATGAGTCTTGGTACCGTTTTGAGTGGCTTTGTACTATGGAACTTCCTTTTTATGGAACAGTACCGGCGGTTCATGATTCCGCGAGACGATACTGTTTCGTTTACACAGGTAGTGGAGAACAACGCACAGATCTTGTTTGAGAGTGTAGGAGCACCTTTTTCATGGCCGGCAAACTGGATTTTTGCTTGGCGTTTTGGAGTCTCTCCGGATAAATACGACCTTGTTGTTGGCCGGTATCTTTTTTATCGGCAAAATAATCTGGGAGGGGTAGTTGAGCTTGGTGATGATGACGGTGCTTTGGTTGGCAGTGGCTGGGGCGGAACAGAACGGCGAGAGGGTGTTGCACTGCGCCGGACCCGTTCATCTTCTGCAAGGCTTTTTGTCCCCATCGATGAGCCGAAAGAGATGTTGGTGACTTGGCGTTTATCATCTCGGCCTGGCCCTGTTGCCACAGCTGTATCTGTTAATGGTGTTGGTGTTGGTAATTGGTTGGTGGAACCTGGTTTTTCTGACTACACCTTGCTTGTGCCGGCTAAGTACTGGAGGCGGGAAATTAATACCATCGATCTCGAATTAGTGGAAGGCGATGAAGAGAATTATCTCTTAGCTGACAAAGTAGTGTTTAAGAAAATTTTGAACTGATCGGCGCTTCATTCCAGCTGCGTACTGCTTTTGTAAGTTGTTCTGCTAGAGCTAGACTTTCTGAGATCGAGCGGTCATGAGGGAGGAGGTGTGTCGTGTCTGCAGCCACCAAGTTAGATACAGGTGTTTGGATTGGAGCAAGCTGGTTTGTAAATCCCACGGTACAAATGGGCTGGGCGTATGGTGTTCGAAAGACGCGGTAGTCTACAATCGAGCTGCGATGAAAGTTGGGTTGTATTCGACAAATTGAACTGACTGTCTGTTCAAAAACTTCTTCCGAGGATCGCTGGTAATCCGGATGTTTTGAAGAAGTGTAATGAGGTGAATAGACGATACTGTGATTTTGAAAAGCACTTGTTGGATGTAAGTTCGTAAGTTCAATCAAACCACAAAGGGGAATCTCCTTGTCATTGATATTGACCCAGAAGTGTTGAGTTAGTGGTTGGCTAAGTTTCAGAACAATGCACCGAACACCGATATTGGTTATCGCCGCAGCTTGCTTCTGGTAGTCTTCCGGAAGTTCCGAGGCTATTTGTAATAAGAGTGGTAGTGGCAAAGTTGAAACTAAGGCGTCTGTTTTATGTTCTTTGCCTCCAGCGGATAAAGCCGTTACTTGACCCGATGCGATGCCGATTCTTTCTACAGGCATGCCACAGTGAATAGTACCCCCTGCAGAGACTACTGCTTGGACCAACCCATTGACAAAAACTTCCGTACCTCCTTGGATATATCCCAGTGACTCTTTGAACAGGCGGTTACGAGAACTAGCCAGGCGATGGATGCGACTCCATATCCAAGCAGCAGAAATCTGATCGGTTGCCTCGGCAAACTTGCTGCGAAGAAGTGGCTCCCAAATCAATTGATAGGACTCGATACCTTCCCCTTGAATCAGCCAGTCTCTTGCGGAGATGTTCTCAAGTTCTTTCCAGTTAGGGAGTCGGGAGGCGTTCCAAACATGGAACCCGTATCGAAGGCGCGAGTACAGTTTCAAGGGAGAAAATTGTAAAAGCGAAATAGGTCCACCAAAGTCATGTAGATTTCCGGCTTCGAAATGGCCCATGCTCGTGTGCGTCCAGCGCAATCGGTCGCTTAGTTTGAGTCGACGAAGCCAGCGAAAGTAAACCGTGTCTGCCCCGCAAATGAAGTGGTAATACTTTTCCGCACGAACGCCTCCAAAATCGAAGGAGCCAGCGAGGCCGCCCGGTACGTCTGCAGCTTCGAAAACAGTTACTTGATGGCCGTCTTCCAGAAGGTCTAGCGCGGAGGAAAGACCCATGACTCCCGCACCAATGATTGCAACTCTCAAGGCAATCGAGCCTTTGCCATGGTTACAGTAGCCCCAGCCCCATCAGTAAAACGATACTCACTGCGATCGGAATGGCTATGACTACGAACGGTTTCCATATAGCGGTTACTTGGATAGAAGTGCTTCCAATGTTTGTCTCGTCACGAAAACGATCGAAGGTCCAAGCGAAAACAACGTAGAGTGATATCGCAAGTGCTGTGGCAGGCAGTAGAAAGCTTCCTGAAACTGTATCCAGGAGAACGAACAAGTCCATGTCGAGAAACCGGATGTGAGACCAGGGGCCTTGGGAGAGAATGACGGGAGTGGCTAAAATTAGGCAGATACCTGCTATCAGCCAAGCTCCTATCCTCCGATGTATTTTAAAAGAGTCTGCAACAGTAGCAGTCAGGACTTCGTGAAGAGCAACTGCTGAGGTTATTGCGGCGAGTATTAACAGGAAGAAAAAGAGACTACCAAAAAAGTAGCCGCCGGGCATTTGAGCAAACAGACTTGTCATCGTGACAAATAGGAGTCCCGGGCCAGCATCTGGCTCAAGGCTAAACGCAAACAGCGCAGGAAAAATCACAAGTCCTGCGATAAACGCGATGAGAGTGTCGCAGCAAACCACAATTGCTACATTCCCGGGGACGTCACTGGTTTTTGCTTTGAGGTAGCTACCGAAGGCGAAGGCAGCCCCCATGCCGATCCCGATCGAATAGAAAGCTTGTCCGAGTGCCGCGAGTACAGACTGGGCATTGATGGCTGAAAAATCAGGCGTTAAAAACCACCGTAACCCCTCAGAGGCACCAGGAAATGTCAGGGACCGAATCGCCATTCCTACGAGAAGTACAAAGAGCAACGGCATGGCAAATTTCGCTAGTCGTTCCAGACCCGTACCAAGTCCACGGCTCACGACGAGTCCCATGAGTACAACTGTAAGTAACGTATAACCAAATACAGGTCCAGGTGTTGAGATGAACTGCTGATAGATTTCGGGAAGAGACTCTACCGGAACACTGTTAAGGCTTCCGGATACGATCATGACGAAGTAACCAAATACCCAGCCGATTAGCATGAGGTAATAAGATTGGATAACAACAGCAGTAGTGCAACCAAGCCAAGCAATGGCGTTCCATGGGTTGGTGTTCGACCCGGTTAAGCGGCTCATTCCAGCGAAAGGAGACAGTTGGGCTTTACGGCCTAGAGAAACCTCTGCCGTCATCAAAGGAATTCCAATGAGAATAGCAAAAGCTAAGTAAACCAGTAAAAAAGCACCTCCCCCATTCATGCCGGTGGTATACGGAAACCGCCAGATATTCCCTAGGCCAATGGAATACCCTGCTGTTGCCATGATAAAGCCGAAACGGCTTGCCCAGTTTTCACGATGTGTTGTATTCATAAGCTAATGTGTCCCTGCTGATTTTCGTTCGGATACGGAACGGTCCTGGCGGTAACGATCGACGGAAAATGGGGCGATGAGTTCAGGAACCTTTCCTGTTGCGATGAGTTCGGCCAGCATTAAGCCATTCACAGGGGTCAATTTGAAACCCCAGGTGCCGAGACCGGTATCGACCGTAAAATTTTCCACATCTGTATGTCCCATAATCGGTGAATAATCTGGAGTCATATCACATACTCCCGTCCACTGCCTAAGTATACGAAGCTTTGCTGCCCACGGGAACAAGTCCAAAAGCCGTTTTGATGCAGAAGAGAGAAAAGGCCACGTTGAACGAGTCGAATAACTCGGATACGGATCGATTTCAGCACCAACAAGAATTTCACCTCTTGAAGTTTGTGAGACATAGAAATGGAGGTCATCCGAGGAAACGATCCGGTCCAGGATCGGTTTGTAGGATTCGGTAACAAGAGCTTGAAGTGGATAAGAACTGATGGGGAGTTTTAGGCCTACCATTTTTGCGATTGTGGAGACGTAGCCACCCACGGCGGAGTGAACCGAACCAGCGGACACCTTGCCTTCTGGAGTTTCGATCCCAACGCACTTTCCATTTTCCAAAAGGACATTGGTAACGGGAACGCCTTGATGGATATGTACTCCTAGTCGATGGGCTCCAGCGGCATACCCCCATGCGACTGCATCATGCCGAATTGTTGATCCTTGAGGATGGTAGGCGCCACCAAGGATCGGCCGGTTTCCGCATTGCAGGTCGATTGTCGGACAAACCTTCTGGATTTCTTCCGGGTTTAAAAAAACAGTCTCCACCCCGAATTGCTGGTTGATAGAAGAGCGTTCCTGCTGGCTGTTGAGAGTATGCTCGGAATGGGACAGCCAAAGAAGTCCGCGGCGTGAAACCATCAAATTATAGTCAAGTTCTTCTGAGAGACCTTGATAAAGCTCTAGGCTTTTCTGATAAAGAGGAACGGATTCAGGAGCAATGTAATTAGATCGAAGGACAGTAGTGTTCCGGCCGGTGCCCCCTGACCCAAGGTATTTAGCCTCGAAACCCCCGACGTTATTGATGCCGTGACGACTTGCCAGATAGTAAGCGCAAGCCAGGCCATGTCCTCCGCCCCCGATGATGATGACGTCGTAGTGGTCCTTAATGGAGTGGTGTCCGAGGTACTCGTGTTGTTTGAAAAGGCCGCTCATGTGCTGGTCCCGAATGTCCACGGAGGCATTAATGATGGTTCTAGATCGTGACACAATTCCATTACGCGATCGTGCACATGGTGTCCGAGGTTTGAACTAACCATGATACAAGTGCGATCGGAAAAGGTTATGATTTTTGAGCCAATGCTTGCCAGCATTCCTTGGGTAAATTCTGGTCGGCTTGACCCTGTTAAAATCGAAGAAAGCCTGGATAAAGCCTCGTCGGCATAAGGGCCAAGCAGACACCAGATGGTCCAGGCATCGGTTTGAGGTAATGCGAGTCCCTGTGGGTCTTCTCTTGTTAGATACGCATGCGCTTGTTGAATGATTTCTTCTTCCTTTTTAGGAGGTGCAATCAGAAGCGCTTCATTAGGTGCAATTCTTCCTAGGTAGCTTTTAGAGAACGAAGGCATCTCATCAAGCGCCGATGTTTTGGCTAGGCATAAGACAACTGTTGCTTCGACCGGACGCAATTCGAGCTTTTTCTCAACCACGAACACGTTCTCCTTTTGGGTCGTAAAAAGGGAGGTCGGTGATGGTTCCTGGTATTCCCCCTGCCGTAACGTTTGATGGGAACGGCCCGGTTTGTTTTCGCAGCCAACCTAGAGCGATTGGTTTTTTAAGTGAATGTGAATAGCGAGAAGAAGTTAGGAATCCGACGTACTCTCCATCCGCAGTAAGGGTCGTTCCCTCAGGAGGTGTCGTACCACCGGAAAAGATGAACCCGTGAAGTTTTTTATTGAAAGGTAACACCTGCCGCCTTTCGAGCGCTGGCTTGCCAACAAAATACGCTTTTTCCATTTTTACTGCCCAGTCGGCACCAACTTGCCTTGGCGAGCAATCAAAGTCGGTATCCACACCC